>NZ_JBEXPJ010000065.1:0-42011 GCF_040611995.1 Lentzea sp. NPDC006480 | reverse complement strand
TCTGTGGTGCCCTCCCAGGACCCGGCCCAGGCGACCTGCCGGAACGTCCGGTAGCCGGTCACGTCCACGACCTCGGCCGGGTTTGCCGGCTGGTACGTCGGGTCGAAGTTCTCGTCGTAGGACGGCGAGTACGCCACCACGAGCAACTTCGCCCCGCCCCGCAACGGAACAGGCTCACCCGACCCGACGTGGGTCACCTCGTCGGTGTAGCGCACGTAGTGGTCGCCGTCGGCCAGGTGGGTGTCGATCACCAGCCGGTCAAAGCACTCGTGCTGCCCGGAGCGAACGCCGATCACGGTACCCCCGGTACCGTTGAACACGGTCTTCAAACCCGATCCCCAGTCCACCGGCGCACACGCAGCGGCACCTGCAGTCGCAGGCACTACCGTCATGACCACCAGCACGGCAGCCACCACCAACGCGAACCTGCGCATGAAATTCCCCTCTCCCGTGGGCTTTCCCGCCCGTCGATCACTACACGCCCGGCCGGCCACGCAGGTTGTCCGATCCCTCAGGAAATCAGCCGCACGCCGGCCGTCTGACGAACGCATGTGCTTCCGACGGCGAAGCTGTGCCGCGGTAGACGACTCAGTCATCCGCTACTCGGCAGATGCGGATGGTTCGACGTCGTGCTTGTCGAACTGATCGGGCGTTGCCCTGCATGCTGACAGGTGTGACAGGAAAGGGCGGCGCTCAAGATCAGAGGTGGGCTCAGCTAGCTACCGCGCGCACCGCGTACGAGCGCCAGGTGGCGTCCTCCTACGACGAGGTGCTCCTTGAGGTAGCGGCGCGCGTTCAAGCCGCGGGCAGCATTGGCAAGTCGGACATCGGCGCGTTGCTCCTTTGGAAGCGGCTGCGGGCCGACACTCTGTGGGCGCGCCGGCTGATGAGCCTGCCGGACCTCGAGGTGCGCACCACCACGGCGCGCGCCGTGGACGCGGTCCGTGACGAGCGTGCGTCGACACCGGCGGCAGCATTCCAGGGCCGTCGGCTGTTGAGCTCGCTGCCCGGCTTCACGACAGGAGACGCCCTGGCCTCCGCGGTGCTGGTCGCCGCCGCCCCACGCCGAATGGCCGTGTACGACAAACGAGCCCACCGCGGCCTGGAACTTCTGGGCGAGACCTTGTCCTCGTCCCCCGGCCGATACGGCCGCTACATGCAGCTGATCGACGACCTGCTCAACCTGGTCCACCAGCATGATCACACCTGGATCGCCCGCGATGTCGATCTCGCCCTCTACTGGCTCGGACGGTCGCACTGAGACACGCTCGGCGGCATGTGAATGCGTTGGTGGCGGCGAATTGGCGTGTCGCCGGCAGGGATGGGTCAGCGCTTCGATGATCGGCTCATCCGCAATCCACTGGATCTTGGTGTGCAGTCTGATCTACCGTCCATCTCTCCTTGGGCGCGCACACCGGAGCGTTGTGGTCGCCCGCCGCTGAACAGAGGTTGTCATGCACAAGCTGGTGGTTCTGTATCCCGAGCCCGCCGATCCTGACCACTTCCGCGACTACTACGTGAGCAACCACCTCCCGCTGGTCACGCGCATGCCCGGCCTGCTCGCGTGGCGCTACAGCTTCGAGGTGGCAGCGACGCAGGGACAGACGCCGTACTTCGCGGTTTTCGAGGCCGAGTTCGCTGACGCTGCGGCAATGACCGCGGCGAGGGCGTCTCCGCAGGGCCAGGCGGTGGCTGCCGATGTCGCCAACTACGCCACCGGTGGTGCGGTCGTCATCCACTATCCGGTGCAGAACGGCACCGGCTGAGCCAGGCCCTGAGGCACCGCCGTGTCCGCGGTGAGCCATGGTCGCGGAATCGGTCCCCGCACTCTCTTCGGCATGAGCGGGCGTTCGTGGTCTGGTCAGTCGTCGGCGGTCTGTGCCGCGGCGGCCATCGGCTCGAGCCCCGCGATCAGCTCGTCCAACTCGTGTGCGTTGAGCACGTGGTACGCCGGCGCCGCCAGTTCGTCGGTGAGGGCCTCGATCCGCTCGCTCGTCTGCCGGCCGGTGTCGGTGAAACCGCCGGTGGCGTCCACGAGGCCGCGGTCGCGCAGCCCGTCGACGACAGCGGCCAGCTGTGCCTTGGGCAGGTGGTGGATCCGGCCGAACTCCTCCGGCCTCATTCCGAGGGAGAGCGCGAGCAGGACGTGGGCCTCGGTACCGCCGATGCCGTGGGCGACGAGGGCGGCGTTGTGGCCGTCCCCGCGGTGCTCGCGCAGCAGCGTCGCCGCGTGCCAGAGCCTGGCCACCGGCTCCTCGGGCACGTCGAGCGCCCGGAGCCCGGCGTAGAGCACCCGGCCCTCGGTCGGCGCGCTGACCGCCGCTCGGGTGGCGAGGTCGGCGACCCGCACCAGACCGGGAGAGTCGGCGAGCTCCCCGATCGTGCGCCGCAGCGCGGCGACGCTGCCCCGCTCGCGCACGGCGATCGCCTCCTGCGGGGTGATCTTCCCCCAGACCCGCGGGATGTGGCGCGCCACTTCGCCGTCAGCGAAGTTGTAGAACACCGCGTGCACCACCTCGGCCGGTGCCTGCCCCAGCGGCGCGGCCCGGCCCGCGAAGTACCCGTCCCAGTAGTTGCGCATGCCGGCGGCCAGGAACGCCTCGTTCACCACCGCGGAGTAGGTGACAGTGGCGATCGGCTCGACGAGCTCGAACATGCGGTGGACCTTGGCCTGTGAGTGCAGCATCGGTCGGATCTCCATCGTCCTGACGGCGCCCTGGTGGGCGACCTCTCAACCTGACGACGAACGACGCGGCCCGGATTCGACAACTCCAGCCGGATCTGCGGGCAGGCTTGAGCGCATGCCCGACGAGTTTGCACGGTGGACCGCTTTCCACTTCTCCCAGTCGAATCCCGCCGGACGCGGTCAGGGAGACGTTTCCGCCCTGCTGCGGCGGGTTGCCGACACGATCGATGCTCTGGGCGAGGTCGAGATCATGGACATCACCTTCAAGGCCACGCCGACCGAATCCGAAGACGACCTGACGATGACCGTTCACTACACCCACGACCGGTGACGCGCGGTCTGCGGCACAGCTGCTCTACGTCAAGAAGGTGACTCCGGCCGGAGAAGCGTGAGACGGCGCCGGCCGCGTAGTCCAATGAGGGGCTTCCCACCGCCGGGGAGCCGGGCGACTGTTCCTCGGAGGACGCATGGATCTGCTGCAGTTCGTGATCGTGTTCGGAGTCCTCTTCCTGATCACGGGAGTCGTGTTCTCGATCATCAACGCCGGGCAGCAGTCCGCGCTGCTCCGCTCCGCGAGGGCGGCCGCCGGAGCGTTCCGGCGGCAGGCGGGCGAGCCCGGCTGGCGGCAGGTTCCCGAGGACGAGGACGTGCCGGCGGGGCGGATGAGCGCCTCCGGACGGACGCGGCGCGCGGCGGTGGCGGGAACCCGTGCGGGGCGGACCGTGCGAGCCGCTGTCTTCTCCTCGGTGGTGCCCGCTGGTCGCTATCAAGGCGTTCCCTTCGGAGGAGTCGCCGTGCTGGGCCTCGTGGTGGCGGTGGACGTGCCGGAACTGCGCGGGGATCTGCGGATGGACCCGTCCCGGGCCTCCAGGGGCTACGAGATGTCGGGCGACCTGGCGCCGTTGGTGGTGGGAGACGCCGAGAAGAAGGTTCTCGCGCAGCTCAAGTCGTACCAGCCGCCCGCCGTGGACGTCGCCGACGGCGTCGCGTGCTTCACCTTCACCGACATGGACCTCGCCGAACAGGTCGACGAGCTGGCCGCCCTGGCGTGCGACGTGGTGGACATCCTCGTGGGCCTCAGAAAGTCGGTTCCGCCCGGCGGGGAGTAGGCGGCCGGGGCGAATCCTCACGCCGCCGCCCTTCCAGGTGATATCACCGTGGATGCCGCCGCGCGATAGCGCGGCTTCTGCGGAAGGTGATCGCATGCCACAGAGACGAAGGGTGCTCGCCGCCGGGGTGGCGGGGCTGTTCGGCGCGTTGTCGTTGCCCGCCCGGTCCGCACAGGCCGCGACCCCGCCGGTCCGGCTGGATCAGCTGAACCTGGTCAACCTGTCGCACGTCAACGACCCGGCGACGACCAACGTGTTCCCCGGCGATCCCGCGTTCACCCTGGAGACCATCGCGACGATTCCCGATGACGGCTACTACCTCCAGTTCGTCCGCGAGGGCGAGCACACCGGCACGCACTGGGGCGCGCCGGGACACTTCAACACCGGAGAGGCGCTCGCCGACGACATGGACCCGGCGGATCTGTTCCTGCCCGCGGTGAAGATCGACATCCGTGACCGGGCGGCCGCGAACGCCGATTACGCCGTCACGATCGACGACATCAAGGCGTGGGAGCGCAAACACGGCCGCATCCCCAACGGCTCGATGGTCGTGCTCTGGACCGGCTGGGACGCGAAGTGGGGCACGCCGGCGTACCCGAACCTCGACGCCGACGGCGTGCCGCACCAGCCCGGGTTCTCGATCCCGGCGGTGAAGTGGCTGATCGACACCGGGCGCCTCGGACGCCGCGGTGGCACCGGCACCGACACGTTCAGCCCGGACGTCGGCACCGAGGAGACGTACACCGTGTCCAAGCTGGTGTACCAGCGCCGCCGGATCAGCCTGGAGATCCTGGCGAACCTGCGCAAGCTCCCGGCCACCGGTGCGTGGGTCCTCGCCGGCGGCCCGATCAACCGCAAGGGCGCGGGCTCGACCGCGACCGTGTTCGGCATGATCCCACCGGGTGTCGCCGTGGACTGACGCACGTCCGGAGGGAGGCGGACCGGGTCAGGTCTTGGGGCGCTGCTTGATGCCTGCGCTCAGGAGCTCGACCATTTCGGCGATCCGGGCCGCGCGCAGTTCCGGGCGGCGTTTGGTGCCGTCGATCCAGCGCAGGTAGGCGCGGCGGTAGAACTGGGCGAGCGAGTCGAAGAACGCGGCAGCCGCCGGTGCGGCGTCGAGCGCGGCCGCGATGTCCTCGGCGAGGTCGGCGCGTTGCGGGCCTTCTGGAGACAACACGACCTCGACGCGATCGCCGTGCGCCAGGCCGTGGTCGCGCAGCCAGGCCGGAGTGAGGACGATCCTGGGGCCGGCATCCGAGATCTCGATGACGCCGCGGATGCGCACCTGGTTGACGCTGCCGGTGATGTGATGCCGGGACTTGACGCCCCAGACCTCGTCGGGGTCGAACGGCACGGGCACGACCAGGTGGCCGGGTCCCTCCGCGTGCACCGTGCCGACAAAGCGTGGCGCCGTCATGAACAGCGATGGTAACGAGCGCCGTGGTGTCAAGCCGGACATCGGCACGCTCCTGATGTGGAAACGGCTGCGCGCCGGCCGATGAACGCCGATCAGGAGAGCGCGTCGATCGGTGCGACCGTCACCAGCTTCCGCACGGCGCGGGCGAGCTGCCCGTCGAGCGTGATCAACGCGTCTGCCTGGAGCTGGGTCAGCGCGACGTACTCGGCGACCAGGGTGTCGGCCCACCCGAGCTGGTCCGCGACCTTCCAGGCGGTGGACTGCAGGACGCGGTCCCCGAGCAGCCGGATCCGCAGCCCGCGCAGGTGGTCGAGTCGTGCCTCGGCCTCCTTCTTGGTCATCTCACCGCGGTGCACTTCCTGGTAGAGGAGCGACAGCGTCTGCGAGCGGAGCAGCGTCGGGGCCAGGATCTGGTGTCCGGCGCCGATCACGGCCCGGTCGCGAGCCAGGCGAACAGCAACGTCCGGACCGATCACGTACCTGGTCATGGCAGGTCCACAGCCGCCGACGCGAGGAGCCGCGCGAGTTCGGCGGGCTTGGTGTGCATGGGCCAGTGGCCGGAGTCGAGGTCGACGAAGCTGAGGTGCCGCACCGAGGCGAGCTCGGGCACGTCGCCCGCGTTGATCCACTCCTTGGCCTGGGCCGGGGTGAACTCGGGGCAGACGACCACGACCGGCACGTCGAAGCGGCGGGAGTCGGTCAGCCGCACGACGCCCGTGGCCACGCCGGCGGGAACGGGGATCGCGGCGGCGGCGAACGCGCGCCGGGCCTCCGAGTCGAGGTCGGCCGAGTCCGGTCCTTCGAACGCGTCCCAGCCCGGGAAGGGCATGACGCCGTTCCGCACTGGGAAGAAGTCGGCGTAGGGCTTCCCGTCGGAGGCCGGGAAGCCGCCGACGAGGACGACCTTGGAGATCTTGTCCGGACGCGCGTCCGCGGCCAGCCACGCGAGCGAGCACGCGGCCGAATGCCCCACCACCACGGGCTTGCCGGAGGCCGCGTCCACGGCGGCGAGCACGGCCGCCACCTGGTCGTCGAGCGTGGCGGACCCGTCACCCTGGCCGGGCAGGGTGAGCGGCACGGGGCGGTGGCCGAGCGACCGGAGCTCGGACGCGACGTCGTCCCAGGCGGATCCGTCGAGCCACAGGCCGGCGATGAGCAGGACGTCCATGATTTTTCCCTTTCGCAGCACGTCGACGCGTCACGCTAGAGGCAATTCCGGACGATCTGCTTCCGGTTCAGCAAGTGATCGCCTAACCTGCCCGAGTGCCGAGCGACCTCAGCCCCACCGCGAGGGCACTGCGCACGCTGGAGATCCTCCAGGCACGCCCCGGCACGACGGCCGACCAGCTCGCCGAGCGGCTGGGCGTCACGGAACGGGCCGCCCGCCGCTACATCGGGATCCTCCGCGAGGCAGGCATTCCGGTCGAGTCGAGCCGGGGTCCGCACGGCGGGTACCGGCTCGGGCGCGGCACCCGGCTGCCGCCGATCGTGTTCACCCAGGCCGAGGCGCTGGGCCTGGTCATGGCGGTGCTCGACGGCCAGCCCGCGGCCACCGAAGCCGACGACCCGGTCGGCGCGGCCCTCGGCAAGGTCATCCAGGCGCTGCCAGAGAACGTCGGCCGGCAGGCGGCCGTCCTGCGCGAGCACGCCAAAGCCGCGCCCGACCGGCACTCGGCCCGCCCGGATCCCGCCACCACCAGCGCGCTCGTCGCCGCCGTCGCGGCCAGGCAGCGGGTGCTGATCGCGTACCAGAGCGAGCGCGGCAACGGGTGGCAGACCGAAGTGGACCCGTGGGCGGTCGTGGTCCGCCACGGGCGCTGGTACCTGTTGTGTCATTCCCATCGGGCAGACGCGGTCCGCACCTATCGGATCGACCGGATTCGCACGGTCGGGCAGACCGCGCACGAGTTCGAGCCACCCGGCGACCTGGACCCGATCGCGGCGCTGGAGGAACACCTGGGCACGGGCTGGGAATACCCAACGCACGTCGTGTTCGACGCGCCGCTGACCGAAGTGGCGCCCTGGATCCGGCCTCCCATGGGACGGCTGCACCCAGAAGGGGACGGGTGCGTGCTCGTCGGCAGCACCAGCAATCCGGCGATGTACGCGCAGGAGTGGCTGGCGGCCGTGCCGTTCGCCTTCCGCGTCGAGGGCGGCGACGAACTGCGTGCCGCGGTCGCGACGGTCGCGACGCGCTTTGCCGCGGCGCTGGCGGAACGCTACTAGCGGTTGCGCGGCAACGTCTTCGGGAGGCATGGTTGGCCATGTTCAGCGGCGCGCACGTGATCCTCTACAGCCAGGACGCCGAGGCGGACCGGGCCTTCATCGCCGACGTCCTCGGGTTCCCCCACGTCGATGCCGGGCACGGCTGGCTGATCTTCAAACTGCCACCGGCCGAGGTCGCCGTGCACCCGGCCGACGGGCCACCGCAGCACGAGTTCTACTTGATGTGCGACGACCTGGACGCGGTCCTGACCGAGCTCGCCGCAGCCGGTGTCGAAGCCACCCGGCCGGTGACCGAGGCGCGGTGGGGGCGGCTCACCGCGGTGCCGATGCCGAGCGGGTCCGAACTGCCCCTGTACCAACCGCTGCACCCCGTCGCGCACAGCCTCTGACTCTCGGCACGAGCTGGGCAACAACCCGGACGAGCGACGAACCTTCATCCACCTCACGTGGATGAAGGTTCCCTTCATCGACGTGGGACAGGCCGGGAGGGCGTTCACGGACCTGGCTCGGAAGACCGGCCAGGTGCTCGGATCAGTCCTCCTCGATCTCCCGTCGCGAGAGCCGGACCTCCTCGATGTCGAGCCGCCGCTGCACCGCCCGCAGCACGATGTCGTCGATCGCCGCCTCGTCGCGCAGCCGGACCACCGTGGCCCGCTTGTGCGCGATCAGCTCCAGCCGCAGCGCCGCGTACTCGACCTCGGACTGCGCCACCTCCTCGTCGCCGGCGTCCTTGGCGCGCCGGACTTCGAGGTGGTGTTCGTACTCCGCGAGCACCCGCTTGTAGACGACGTCGCTCACGCCCACCTTGTCGGCCAGGCGCGGCAACGCCTCGTAGGCCTCCTCGGAGGCCGTCGACTGGGCGAGCTTCAGCTCCTCGTCGACCGCGGTGTCCTCGGGCAGCCGGGAGAACCGGATGATCGCCGGCAGCATCAGCGACTGCACGACCAGCGTCAGCACGACCACGCCGGACGTGATGAGGATGATCTCCTCGCGGAACGGGAACGGCGCACCGCCCTGAACCGTCTCGGGCACGGCCAGCGCCGCCGCGAGCGACACCGCCCCGCGGAACCCGGCGGCCGACGACACGAGCCGTTGCCGCGCACCGACGCGCCTGAGCCGTTGCTGGGGACGGCGGTCGATCGCCCGAATCACATAGGGAGTCGTGTAGCCCCACAACAGCCGAGTACCGGCAACGGCCAGGGCGACCAGACCGATCGCGCCGAACGACTTGAGCACCTGGGAGCCGTCCAGGCTGCGAACCGCGCTGTGCGCCTGGAGTCCGATCAGGACGAACAGGGCACCGTTCAGCACGAACGTCGCGATGCCCCAGAACGCCGTGCTGACCTGCCGGGTGTCGGCGCGCACGATCCGCGGCCCGACGCGGGCGAGTGCCAGCCCGCACGTCACCACCGCGATCACGCCGGACCCGTGCACCAGCTCGGCCACCAGGAACGCGGAGAACGGCGTGAGGATGCTGACGACGGTCTCGTGGATCGGGTTGTCGAGCCGCCTGCGCACCTGCACCACGAGCCACGCGATCGCCAGCCCGGCCGCCGCGCCGCCCGCGTACGACAGCAGCAGCTGCAGCCCGACCATGCCGGTGCTGAACCGCTGCTCACCGGTCGTGATCGCGACCGCGATCGCGTAGATCACCAGCGCCGTGCCGTCGTTGATCAACGACTCGGCGCGCAGGATGGTCGTGGTCCGGCGCGGCATGCCACGGGCGATGGCCGAGACGGCGGTCGCGTCGGTGGGCGCGAGGGCCGCGCCGAGCACCCACGCCGGGCCCCAGTCGAGGCCCAGCGCGTGGGCGACCGCCGCGACCGCAGCGGCCGTCGCGAGCACGAGCAGCGTGCTGAGCAGCACGATCGGACGGAGGTTGCTGCGGATTTCGCGCAGCGAGGTGTTGAGGCTCTCCCAGTACAGCAACGCCGGCAGGAAGATCAGCAGCATCGCCTCCGGCGGCAGGCTGACCGACTCCAGGGCCGGCACGAAACCGAGCACAGCACCGCAGAAAACGAGTAAAACCGGGGCGGCGAGGCGCAACCGTCCTGACGCGACACTGCTCGCCAGGATGCACACACCGAGCACCACCACGAGTTCGAGACCGAGCATGGCCTCAAGATAGGCGGCTCACGCGCTGAGTGCGTCATCCAATTCGGCGAGCAACCGCGACTTGGGTCGCGCTCCCACGATCTGCCTGATGGGCACGCCGTCGCGGAACAGCAGCATCGTCGGCAACGACATCACCTGGTAGTCCCGCGCGGTGGCGGTGTTCTCGTCGGCGTTGATCTTGTAGACGGTGAGGTCGTCGCGCTCGCTGTCGATCTGGTCGAGGATGGGCGAGAGCATGTGGCACGGCCCGCACCACTGCGCCCAGAACTCGACGAGCACGGTGCCGGTCCGCGTCTGGTCCGCGAAGGTGGCGTCGGTCAGCTGCACAGGAACTCCTTGGGTTCGGGCACGAGGCACGGATCTTGGAAGGCGAGTCTGGCCAGCAGGAACTCCCGGACGCCTTGGAGCCGCTCCAAGCACGCGTCCACCTCGGCGAGCTTGCGCCGGTAGACCTCCCGCGAGTCAGGGCACGAGTCGCCGGACTCGTGGCCAGCTCGCAGGCACGCGACGAACGGCCGCGCGTCCTCCAGCGACAGCCCGACCGCTTGCAGCGACTGGATCTCCTTGACCAGCCGCAGGTCGTGCTCGGAGTACTCGCGGTAGCCGTTCGACGCGCGCTGCGCCTCCAGGAGCCCCTCGGACTCGTAGAAGCGCAGCGCCCGTGTGGTGGTGCCGGCTCGCCTGGCCAGTTCGCCGATCCTCATGTCACGAACG
Source organism: Lentzea sp. NPDC006480 (assembly GCF_040611995.1). Classification (NCBI taxonomy): domain Bacteria; kingdom Bacillati; phylum Actinomycetota; class Actinomycetes; order Pseudonocardiales; family Pseudonocardiaceae; genus Lentzea; species Lentzea sp. NPDC006480. The sequence continues at coordinate 31,744 of NZ_JBEXPJ010000065.1, read as the reverse complement.
CTAAACCTTGACGCGCACGTCAAGGCAAACAGTTCAGTCCGCGACGAGACCGGTCTGTTCCCGCTGCCGCCGGACGAGCCACTGGCCAGGCGCGATGCCGGTGCCACCGTGCTCGGGATGCAGCAGGTAGACGGGTGCGGTGTTCTCGATGACGCCCACGTCCTGCTCCTCGGCGGGCGACCACGTGCAGGTGCCCGGATCGGCGACGAGGACGTGCGGGTTGCGGCCGTCCTCGCCCGCGATGAGGTGGACGCCTTCCTCGGGGACCCAGCGGCCGGCGTTCTGGTCCGGCGGGCCGGCGAGCATCGAGAACGGGATGACGATCAGGTCGCCCTGGGCCTGGAGGCCTTCGACGACGGGGACGGTGGACTCGCGCTCGAGGTGGTCGAGCGCGTCGACGCTGGTGCGGTCGACGAGTTCAGCAAGGTTCATGGTGTGTTTATGTGCGTCGAAGGAGTTGGGAGTACTGCCGCGGCTCCAGCCCGTAGGTCCAGGCGGCGGCCTGGACCGGATCCTGGAGCGAGTCCGGAACGCGTAGTCCGTAGCGCCGCCGCGTGCCGTCGCGCTCCACCGAGCCGTTGACGACGACCAGCAGCCGCGCGGGTTCGAGGAGGAGGTCGTGGAGCGTCAGGTGGAAGCCGGGGTTGGCGGGGTCGCGTGCGGAGGCGATCGGCGTCGTCGGGGTGCCGTGCCATGCGTGGGCGCAGCTTCCGTCCGCGAACTCCACTGCAGGCCCATCGTCGTTGTGCAGCAACGAATCCGCGTCAACGTGCATGGTCACGGGCCGCTCGGCCATGACGCAGGCTTCCTCGCGCGGCCACCACCAGCCGGTCGACCGGACCAGGGTCTCCCACAGCTCGAACAGCGCGAGATCCACCGGGTCGAACCTCGTGCCGAGCAGTCGATGCGCGTCGAGCTCCGCCAGCCAGTAGGCGTCGTGCTGGCCTGTCCAGCCGATACCGGTGGACGCGTCCGGCATCGTGGATCGCACCGCTTGCACAAGGCTGCTGCGGATCCGCCGCAGTTCCCGGCGAATGCGGCTCGGAGCGCCCTGCCAGTCGGTGCGCCCGCGCATCCGTCCGATCAGGTCCATGAACTGTGTGGCGATCTGTGACCCGACGGTCTGCCGGTCATCTTCGAAGCAGGTGACTTCGTTGGCGGGCAACAGTTTCGCGGCTTCCGCAGGCGAACGCACCCAAGTGAACTCCGGCGGTGGCCTGCCCGTGGCCGCGTAGAGCTGTGCCACGGCCTCCTCGGCCGCTGGACGATCAGCGGGTGCGGTGCTGAGCGCATGGCTCAGCCATTCATCGCGGAGCTGGAGAAGAGAGCGGGTCTCGAGCCCGCCCGGTGCGCTCACAGCGCGAGGGCGCGCACGCCCTTTCGAGTCGACATGCGGAAGATCGTGACACCAAGTACGCGGGAGGCGCAAGCGGGAAAATATTCCCGCCCCACCGGCTTTTCCCACTCTGTGGCCGTGCCAGCGGTCGCCCTCGAAGCCTGCACAGAATGCAAGGACCCGAGGAGAGGGGGACCGGTGAGTTCACCACTGCACCTGGCAGTCGCACTCCGAGCGACCGGAGACGACGCGTTCACCGCGAAGCACTGGGTCGAGCGAGTGCGCGAGGCCGAGGAGGCGACGCTCGACTTCGTCACGTTCGACGACTCGCTGAGCGGCGAGCCCGGCCTCGACGCGGTGCTGACGGCCGCCCGCGTCGCGCCGCTCACCACGAACATCGGCCTCGTCCCGACAGCGGTAGTCACGCACACCGAGCCGTTCCACCTGTCCAAGGCGATCGCGACGCTCGACCACGTGAGCCGGGGACGTGCGGGCGTGCAGCTCGACACGGCGCCGTATCCGTTGCACGCCAGGCACTTCGGGCGCCGCGAGGTCCTGGACGACCTCTGGGAGGAGGCGGCGGACTACGCCGAGGTGCTGCGCCGGCTGTGGGACAGCTGGGAGGACGACGCCGAGATCCGCGACGTCGCCACCGGCCGGTTCATCGATCGCGAGAAACTGCACTACATCGACTTCGAAGGCCGCTGGTTCAGCGTGCGCGGGCCGTCGATCACGCCCCGCCCGCCGCAGGGACACCCGCCGATCGCCGCCACCCATGCCGGGTTCGCGGACATCGTGTTCGCCCAGGATCCGAAGGTGTCGGACCAGCTCGTCTTCCGCGACGTCACCGGCGTGCCCGAGATCGACCAGTTGCTCGACTGGCGGGAGCAGGGCTTCGCCGGGTTCCGGTTCCACGCCGATCTGCACGAGATCACCCGCGGCCTCGTCCCCGAACTCCGCGAGCGTGGCCTGTTCCGCACCGCTTACGAGCACCGAACCCTGCGCGGCCACCTCGGCCTCGCGAAGCCCGCCAACCAGTACGCCTAGGAGCGCGATGACCAAGCAGATCCACCTCGCCGCGCACTTCCCCGGCGTGAACAACACCACGGTCTGGAGCGACCCCCAGGCAGGCAGCCACATCGAGTTCGAGTCGTACGTCCACTTGGCACAGACGGCAGAACGCGCGAAGTTCGACTTCTTCTTCCTCGCCGAGGGACTCAGGCTGCGCGAACAGGGTGGCCAGATCTACGACCTCGACGTCGTCGGCCGCCCGGACACGTTCACCGTGCTCGCCGCGCTGGCCGCCGTGACCGAACGCCTGGGGCTCGCGGGCACGATCAACTCGACGTTCAACGAACCCTACGAGGTGGCCAGGCAGTTCGCGTCCCTCGACCACCTCTCCGCTGGCCGCGCGGCCTGGAACGTCGTCACCTCGTGGGACGCCTTCACCGGCGAGAACTTCCGCAGGGGCGGGTTTCTCAAGCAGGAGGACCGCTACTCCCGGGCGGAGTCGTTCCTGCGCACCGCGTGGAAGCTCTTCGACACCGGCGTGGGCCGGTTCGAGCACCAGGACGAGCACTTCGACATCAGCGGCACCTTCGGGGTCCCGCAGTCACCGCAGGGCCGTCCGGTGATATTGCAGGCGGGGGATTCCCACGAGGGCAGGGAGTTCGCCGCCGCCACCGCCGACGCGATCTTCTCCCGCTACGGCACGCTCGAAGCGGGGCAGCAGTTCTACCAGGACGTCAAGGGGCGCCTGGCGAAGTACGGGCGCACGCCGGACCAGCTCGTGATCCTGCCCGCTGCCACGTTCATCCTCGGCGACACCGACGCGGACGCCCAGGAGAAAGCGGCGGTCGTCAGGAGGCAGCAGGTGAGCGGCGCGACCGCGATCCGGTTCCTCGAACAGGTCTGGAACCGCGACCTCAGCGGCTACGACCCGGACGGCCCTCTGCCCGAGGAAGAGCCGCTGACCGGCGAGAACACCATCGCGAAGGGCCGCGCGAGCGTGCGGATGTTCAAGGACCCGGTGGCGACGGTGAAGGAGTGGCGGGAGCGGGCCGCGGCCAAGAACCTGTCGATCCGCGACCTGGTGATCGACGTGAGCGCGCGGCAGTCGTTCATCGGCTCGGCGGACACCGTCGCGACGCAGATCAACGATCTGGTGCAGCAGGACGCGGCGGACGGGTTCATCCTCGTGCCGCACGTGACGCCCGGCGGCCTGGACGAGTTCGCCGACACCGTGGTGCCGCTGCTGCAGGAGCGCGGCGTGTTCCGGGAGGACTACACCGGTCCGACACTGCGGGATCACCTCGGTATCCGATAGTTGTTCACCACGTGGACGTCCTTGCTCAGGCAATCGTGCGGTCCTTAACGTGAGCCGCGGTCTGCAAGTGCTCTCATCCGAGCGCAGGGAAGGGAGGGCAGGAATGGTCTTCGCCCTGTTCCTGTCCTCCCGCAGGCACATCGACCACGGGCGCGTGTCGAGCACCGCCTGTACCGGCTGATACTCCGCCCTCTCCCGCCTGCCCCGACAAGGACCCGCCATGTCTTCCGGCACCCTCACTCCTCCGTCCACAAAGGACAGATCGGACGATCTGGCCTCGTTACCGGTGGTCGCCGCCCGCCACCCGTGGCGCTGGGTCGGCGTCGTCGCCGTGCTGGTGCTCGTGGCGCAGCTCGTCCACGGCCTGGTCACCAACCCCGCCTGGGACTGGCCGACGTTCGCCCGCTACTTCACCGCCCAGTCGATCCTGACCGCGGTCGGCACCACGCTCGTCCTGACCGTGCTCGGCACGGTGCTGGGATTCGGGCTGGGCATCGTGGTCGCGGTGCTCAGGCTCTCGAAGAGCCCGTTCCTGCAGGCCGTCGGCTGGACCTACGTCTGGGCGTTCCGGTCGATCCCGCTCATCGTGCAGCTGCTGTTCTGGTTCAACATCTCGTACCTCTACCAACGGCTCAGCCTCGGCATCCCGTTCGGCCCGGAGTTCGTGAGCTTCGAGACCGTGGAACTGATCAGCCCGATGGGCGCGGCGGTGCTGGGACTGGCTTTGCACCAGGCCGCCTACGCCGCCGAGATCGTCAGGTCCGGGGTGATCTCGGTCGACCGCGGCCAGCTGGAAGCCGCCGCCGCGCTGGGCATCCCGAGGTTCCGCCAGTTCCGCAGAATCGTGCTGCCCCAGGCGATGCGCGCGATCCTGCCGAACGCCGCGAACGAGGTGATCAGCCTCTTCAAGGGCACGTCCGTGGTGTCGGTGATGGCGATCGGCGAGCTGTTCTACCAGGTTCAGGTGATCTACGGCCGCAACGCGCGGGTCGTCGCGCTGCTGATGGTCGCCACCGTCTGGTACATCATTCTGACCACGCTGCTCTCGATCGGCCAGCACTACGTCGAGCGCTACTTCGCCCGAGGAGACCGCCGGTGATCGAGGTTCTGGGCGTGCACAAGAGCTTTGGTGACAACGAGGTGTTGCGCGGCGTGTCGCTGGAAGTCGCGGCCGGTGAGGTCGTCGTGGTGCTCGGCCCGTCCGGCTCCGGCAAGTCGACGTTGCTGCGCACCATCAACCACCTGGAGAAGGTCGACCGCGGGTTCATCAGCATCGACGGCGACCTGGTCGGGTACCGGCACCACAAGGGCAAGCTGCACGAGCTGAAGGAACGCGAGATCCTCAAGCAGCGCAGGCACATCGGGTTCGTGTTCCAAACTTCAACCTGTTCCCGCACCTCACCGCGCTGGAGAACATCGCGGAGGTCGCCCCTCTGGCCGACGCGCGACGGTTCCTGGCGAGGGTCGGCCTGGCGGACAAGGAAGACGCCTACCCGCGTCAGCTCTCGGGCGGTCAGCAGCAGCGCGTCGCGATCGCGCGAGCCCTTGCCACGCAACCGAAAGTCGTGCTGTTCGACGAGCCGACGTCGGCTCTCGACCCGGAACTGGTCGGCGAGGTGCTGGACGTGCTGCGCGACCTCGCCAGGTCCGGCACGACGATGATCGTGGTCACGCACGAGATCGGTTTCGCCCGCGAGGTGGCCGACCGGATCGTGTTCATCGACCAGGGCGTGATCGTCGAAGAGGGCACACCCGCCGAGGTGCTCGACAACCCGGCTCACGAACGCACCCGCGCGTTTCTCTCGAAGGTTCTCTAGAAGGAGTCTGTTGTGCGCAAACCACTGTTCGCCGTCCTGGCGCTGCTTCTCACCGCCTGCGGCACGGTCGGGGCTGAGCCCGAGCCCGCCACCAGTGGCGGCGCCCTGAACGTCAACCTCAGCCCCCAGCAGAACCGCGTGACGGCCGCCAAGGACGACAAGATCGCGTCGAAGGTGCCGGAGAAGTTCCGGACCAAGGGCGAGCTCGTCATCGGCGGATCCGCAGGGACAGCACCACCTCTGCGCTTCTACGCCACCGACGACAAGACCGTGATCGGCGTCGAGACCGACATCGCCTCCCTGGTCGCGGACACGCTCGGCCTGAAGCCGCGGCTCGAGGTCTCGTCCTGGGAGAACCTGTTCGTGGGCCTGGACAGCGGCAGCTTCGACGTCGGTCTGTCGAACATCACGGTGACCGAGGCGCGCAAGGAGAAGTACGACTTCGCGACGTACCGGCTGGACACGCTGGCGTTCGAGGCGAAGAAGGGCGGCACCTGGCGCGTCAAGGAACCGAAGGACGTGGCGGGCAAGGTCATCGCCGTCACCTCCGGCACCAACCAGGAGAAGATCCTGGTCGACTGGAGCACGAAGAACGTCGCCGCGGGCCTGAAAGCCACCGACATCAAGTACTTCCAGAACTCCTCGGACTACTACCTCGCCCTGCAGTCCGGCCGCATCGACGCCTACCTCGGCCCGAACCCGACTTCCGCCTACCACGCGGCGACCTCCGGGCAGACCGAGGTGATCGGCAACTTCTCCGGCGGCGCGTCCGTCCAGGGCAAGATCGCCGTGACCACCAAGAAGGACAACGGTCTCATCGCGCCGGTCCAGGAGGCGCTGAACCAGCTGATCGCCAACGGCAAGTACGCCGAGGTGCTGAAGCGCTGGGGCCTGTCCGACGAGGCCGTGCCGACGTCGGAGATCAACCCTGTCGGCCTGCCGAAGTCCTGAGGGAACCCGTCATGCGATTCAGCATCACCATCGACACCGAGGACGAGGCGGTCGCCGTCCGGCTGCTCGGCGCGCTGAAGGACGTCGGCCTCGTTCCGGCCGCCGAAACCGCGGTCGACCACGCGGACGTCAGGATCCTGCCGGACACCCGGCAGGTCCTGCTCCACGACTCGGTCATCGAGCTCACCAGGCTGGAGTTCGAGCTGCTGCTGCACCTCTGCGAGCACCCGGACCGCGTGCACCGCCGCCGTGAGCTGCTGGCCGCGGTCTGGGGCGTCCACGACGACTACAGCGGCGCCCGCACCGTCGACGTGCACGTGCGGCGGGTGCGGCAGAAGCTCGGCGACGTGGCGGACGTGATCCAGACGGTGCGCGGCGTCGGCTATCTCGTCGCGTCGAGCGGCCGGGTGCGGGTCGAACGGTCGCCGAACGTCGTGCGGCTGGCCGATCGACGGGCCGGATGACCGAGGAGGTGCGCTGGACGCGGCCGGACGCTCCCGAGGTCGCGGAGATGATGGCGGAACTGCTGCATGAGTACGTGAGCAGGTACGGACCGGCTGCGCGGCAACGGATGGAGCGCTTCCCGGACGCCACGCTGACGCCGCCGCACGGACGCCTGATGGTGTTGCTGCGGGGTGGAACGGCCGTCGCGGGTGGCGCGTTCCGGCGGCACGACGAGCAGACCGCGGAGCTGAAGCGGATCTGGACGCACTCGTCGTACCGCCGGCAGGGCCTGGCCCGCAAGGTGTTGGAGGTGCTGGAGAGCGAGGCCGCACGTCTCGGCTACACCCGGCTGTACCTGACCACCGGGCCACGTCAGCCCGAGGCGCGCGGGCTGTACCTGGCGGCGGGTTTCACACCGTTGTTCGACGTGACGGTCCCTCCTACCGGACCGCTGCCGTTCGAGAAAGCGTTGCTCGTCTCACTTGACGCGGGGGAATGAAACATTCACCCAGTTGGGATGGTTGATTTCGCAACCATGATCAACTCCGGCTAGCGTGGACGTCATGCATTCGCAGTGGCACGTCAGTGCGTTCTTAGCTCCGTTTGACAACGTTGTCAGCAATGAGATAGTCGAGACCGTCCGGGAACTGAGGGCGCGTGTGCTGTTCGACCGCGGCCGTCGACCGGCATTCCTGGCCGAGGACGGCCGGCACGTTGACGACCAGGACTTGGACTACGGGGCGTGGCACTTCGTCGCACGTAAAGAAGCCGATGGGCCACCCCTCGGGTACATCAGACTTTCGACACCCGAAACGGGCGAACTGTTCCAATCCCGCGCATTTCTCGGTGTTGCAAGTTATCTGCAAATTCTGGACAACGCCGGGGTGACGCCGGCGGACACGTTTGAGCACAGTCGACTTGTTGTCGAGCACCGGGCCAGGAAACTCGGCCTCGGCGCGTATTTGAACGCCGTCGCAATTGGCGCCGCGCACGCCCTGGGTGCGAAAGCGATGATCGGGACATCCGGTACCAAGGACGGTCAGCACCAGTTCCACGAGCGGTTCGGCTTCCGGTGTGTCGACGGGACACGCCGGTACGTCGAGCACTACACCGAGGACGTCGTGATCATGTTCCACGACGCGGCCGGGGGCGCGGGGGAGTACGACGACCTCGTCACGAGGATGCGCGACGAGTTCCCGGCGCTGGCGGCGGTCGACCACGTCCCGGCGATCGCGACCAGCCACCGCAGGCCCGCGAAGCTCGACCGTCGGCAGGACGCGACGTCCTGGCAGCCGGTCCTCTTCACACCGACCGTGGCGGCGGACCGGGAGGCGTTGACCGCCCTGCTCGACAGTGGACAGGTTCGCGAGGTCCACGACACGATCGACGCGCAGATCGACGAGCTGATCCGCAGTCGCGAACCCTGGCTGAAGCCGGACGAGGACCTCGCCCAGCGCCGGGACGACCAGCTGGGCGGGCTCAGCGACTGGGAGTACGGCACCTGGGTGCTCTACCCGTGGTCCGGCCGGCTCGTGCACGTGCTGCCCCGCGAGGAGTTCCGGCTCGTCCGGACGGACCGCAACCGCGGCAAGATCGAGCGCCCGCAGCAGAGGACGTTGCTGGGCAAGAAGGTCGGCGTCGTCGGCCTGTCGGTCGGCAACAGCGCCGCCGTCACGTTCGCGCTGGAGGGCATCGGCGGGAAGTTCAAGCTCGCGGACTTCGACGAGTTCGGACTGTCCAACCTGAACCGGCTCCGGGCGGGCGTGCACCACCTGGGCGTCAACAAGGCGGTCATCTCGGCGCGGCAGATGTTCGAGATCGACCCCTACCTGGACATCGAGATCTTCACCGATGGGCTCACCAGGCAGAACCTGAAGGAGTTCGTGGACGGCCTCGACCTGCTCGTCGAGGAGTGCGACACCCCGTACGCGAAGATCGCCGCCCGCGAGGAAGCCCGCAGGCACGGCATTCCCGTCGTCATGGACTGCAACGACCGCGGCATGCTCGACGTCGAGCGGTTCGACGAGGAGCCGCACCGCCCGCTGCTGCACGGACTGATCGGCGACGTCAGCGCCGACGCGCTGGAAACCCTGACCAGGCAGCAGAAGGTCGACCTGATCCTCGCCATGGTGGACGCGGACCGGATCAGCCCCGAGCTGCGCGCTTCATTCGACGAGCTGGGCAAGACTCTCAGCAGCTGGCCGCAGCTCGCGTCCGGCGTGGCGCTCGGCGGCGCGCTGACGGCCGAGGTCGCGCGCAGGATCCTGCTCGGTGGCGACTGCGTCTCCGGCCGGTTCTACGTGGACTTCGCCGAACTGATCACGCCGGCCGCCAACACCGCCGGGAGCTTCGTGTGATTCCCGTGGCGGTGAAGGGAACCGGCGTCCACCTGCCCGAGCGGATCGTCACCAACGACGACCTCGCGCGGATGGTCGACACGTCCGACGAGTGGATCACCAGCCGGACCGGCATCCGGGAACGCCGGTGGCTCGCGGCGGATCGGGCGGTGTCGGACATGTGCGTGGACGCGGCACGAGAGGCGATGGCGTCCGCCGACACGTCAGCGAGGGAGCTCGACGTGATCATCGTGGCGACCTACACGTGGGACCAGCCGTTGCCGTCCACGGCGTTGATCGTCAAGGAAGCACTGGGCGCGGACCGCGCGCTCACGCTCGACATCACGCAGGCCGCGTGCGCGAACGGGGTGCAGGCGTTGCTGCTCGCCGCGCATCTGCTGCAGACCTCGGCCGCGCGCACGGTTCTCGTGATCGCGGCCGACTGCGCCAGTCGCGTCACGGATCCGCGGGAACGCACCACGCGGATCTTCTTCGGCGACGCGGCCGGGGCCGCGGTACTGCATCGCGGCGCCGGGGACAGCGCGCTGCTGTCGTGGGACTTCGGTTCCGAGCTGTCCTACGAGGTGCAGATCAGGGCGGGCGGGTCGAGGCTGCCGACGAGTGAGACGACAGTCGCACAGCGGGAACACTTCCTCGCCATGAACGGCAGGGCGGTCTGGGACACCGCGACGAGGTGGCTGCCCGACAGCATCCTCACCGCGGCGGCCAAGGCGGAGGTGCCGATCGAGCGGATCGACCACTTCTTCCTGCACCAGGCCAACGTGAACATCATCAACGCCGCGCTCGACAAACTCGGCATCCCGGCCGGCAAGGCACCGGTCACGCTCGACAGGCTCGGCAACACCGGGTCCGCCGGTGTGTTCACCGCGCTGCACTCGCGGTTCGCCGACGTGAAGCCGGGCGAGGTGTTCGTGATGTCCGCGATCGGCGCCGGGTTCCAGTGGGGAACCCTCTGCTTCCGGCACTAAAAGCGGTTGCTCCCGCTGCCCGGCCCGGTGTTGCATGACACCGGGCCGGACTGGGGAGTGGTCGATGCAGGACGCGGTGTTCGCGACGGACGTGTCTCTTGTGGACGAACTGGTCCGCACGCAGTTCCCGCGCTGGCACGGCCTCCCGATCGTCCCGGTCGAGCACGGCGGCACCAGTCACGCGATCTACCGCCTCGGCGACGAGCTGGCGGTCCGGCTGCCGCACCGCGGGTGGTCGACCGGCGAGGCCGAACGCGACACGGCGATCCTGCCGCTGCTCGCCCGGCACCTCCCGGTCGCCGTCCCGGAACCGGTCGCTCTGGGCGAACCAGACCTCGGCTTCCCGAACGCCTGGACCGTCGTGCGCTGGCTGTCCGGCACGACCGCCACCGTCGACGAGGTCCGCGCGGACACCCCGATCCGGCTGGCCTCGGTGATCCACGCCTTGCAGCGCGTCGAGGTGACCGGGCAGCAGTGGCGCCCTCATCGCGGGAACGCGGAGCAGGAGAAGTACGACGACGACGTGCACCAGGGCATCGCTCAGCTCGGTGGCGATCCGCGGCTGACCGCGCTCTGGCGGGAAGCGCTCGACGCACCGCGCTGGGACGGGCCTCCGCGCTGGCTGCACGCCGACCTGCACAGCGGCAACATGCTCTTCACCGACGGCTCGCTGACCGGTGTGATCGACTGGGGCTGTGCCGGTGTCGGTGACCCGGCCGGCGACCTGATGCCCGCGTGGTTGTTCTTCGACGCCCCTGGCAGGCGTGCGTTCCGGCGTGAGCTTCGGGAGTTCGACGACGCCACGTGGGCGCGCGCTCGCGGCTGGGCGCTGGACCTCGCCGTGGTCGGGCTGCCGTACTACCGCGCCACGAACCCGGTCTTCGCCGCCATCTGCCGGCACACGCTCGACCAGCTACTGGCGGAACGCGCCTGGTGACATGCCGGTCTCGCGGGCGAAGAACTTGGTGAAGTTGGTCGCCTCGCTGAAACCCAGCCGGTGGCCGATCGCCGCGGACGACAGGTCTGTGTGCACGAGAAGTCTCTTGGCCTCCAACGCGACCCGCGCGTCGATCAGGGTCTTGGCCGACTGGCCGGTGGCTGCCACGCAGATCCGGTTCAGGCTGCGCGACGAGTATCCGATGCGGGCGGCGTAGTCGGCGGCGTTGCGGGTGGTCGTGAACGACCGCTCCAGCTCCTGCTGGAACCGTTCGAAGCGGGGATCGCCGTGGGCGGCCGCGGCCGCGCGCAACCGGGCGATGCGCAGCAGGAACACGCCCAGCAGCTGCCTGACCAGGTCGTCCGGCTCGCCTTTCACGACGTCGCGGTACTCCTGCCGCAGGTCCCGCGCGGCCCGGTCCAGCACGGCCCGTCCGGTCGCCGGTACGTGCCACCGCACCGGGCCGAACGGGCTGAGCAACGGCCGGGTGCGGTCGAGCGGCGGCGGGAACGCGGGCGTGAACAGCACCACGTGCGCCTTCAACGGGCCGGTCGGCAGGCGCAGCACCCGGCCAGGGCTCACGTGCAGCAACGTGCCGGGCCCGCACGGGTGGTCCACGAAATCGACCATGGTGCTGCCGTGCCCGGCGGTGACCAGGAACAGCTGGTGGAAGTCCGTCCTGTGCACCTGCGTCAGGGTGTTTTCGGTGAGCCTGCGGCGGAGATCGGCGAGTTCCAGCGCCTCCAGTCCCAACCTCGGGCGGTCGGGGTTGCTGAAGCCGAACTCGGCAAGCTGTCCACTTTTGACCATGGTGAAGCCGGATCCTACCTCGTTCTCGCGGGCGGCACGGGCCAGAGTTCTCGCCATGGACAACAAAGAACTCGTTCTCAAGGCGGCCGGCGAACTGTTCGGCGACAAGGATCCGTCCGCAGTGGACCGCTGGGTCTCGCCGGACTACCGCCAGCACAGCGCGTTGATCGGCGACGGTCCCGAGGCGTTGCGTGAGCTCGTCGCAGGTCTTCCGGAGGGTTTCCACTACGAGCTGGCGCGGGTCATCGCCGATGGTGATCTCGTTGCGCTGCACGGCGTCTACCACGGCTTCGCGCCCGAGCCGCTGGTCGCGTTCGACCTCTTCCGGGTGGCGGACGGCAAGCTCGCCGAGCACTGGGACGCGCTCACGCCGCTCGTCCGGGAGACGGCGAGCGGACGGTCCCAGACGGACGGTCAGGCCCAGCCGGCCGATGCCGACACCTCCTTTTCCCGGTCGTTCGTCCGGGAATTCGCGCAGCGGGTGCTGCAGGACGCCGACTACTCGGTGCTGACCGACTACATCTCGACGACGACCTACCTGCAGCACAACCCCGAAGCCGCCGACGGGCTGACCGGGTTCGGTGCCGCGGCCGCGAAGTGGGCAGGGCAGGGCCGCAACCTCGTCTACAAGACCATCCACCAGGTCGTGGCCGAGGGTGACCTCGTGCTGCTGCAGTCCGAGGGCGAGTTCGGCGAGCCGGTGGCGTACTGGGACCTGTTCCGGGTCGCCGACGGCAAGATCGTCGAGCACTGGGACGTCATCGCGCCGATCCCGGCCTCGCTGCCGCACAGCAACGGCCTGTTCTGACCATGATCACCGCGCTGCCGTTGCGCGACTACCGGGACGCGGTCGCGCTGGACGAACCGTTCCACCCGCTCAGCCCGCCCGCACCGGCCCGGCGTCTCGGGGTGCTGACCGAGATGGCGTTGCGGCTGCTCGGCGAGGACCCGTGGGTGGGCCGGTTCGCCCTGCCCCGCGGCTTCGCCGCGCAGCGCAGCCTGTTGCGGTCGCTGCTGACCGTGCGGGAACCCGCACCGCTCGCCGCCGAGCTGCTTTCCGTGCTCGACGCGCTGTTCGGGGGCGAGCGCCAGCAACGTTCCCTCGTCAACGCGCGGGCGCTGCCGGGGCCGATCGCGGTGTGGCGCGGGGACATCACGCGGTTGATGTGCGACGCGATCGTGAACGCCGCGAACGACGCGTTGCTGGGCTGTTTCCAGCCGATGCATCCGTGTGTGGACAACGCGATCCACGCCGTGGCCGGGCCGCGCCTGCGTTCCGACTGCCACCGGATCATGGCCGCACAGGCCGCGCCGGAACCCACGGGCATCGCGAAGATCACCCGCGGCTACCACCTGCCCGCGCCGTTCGTGCTGCACACCGTGGGGCCGATCGTGCGCGGAAAGGTGTTGCCCGCCCACTCCAACGCCCTCGCCGACTCGTACCGGGCGTGCCTCGACCTGGCCGCCGAGGTCGCCCAGATCCGCACGCTGGCGTTCTGCGGTGTCAGCACCGGGATCTTCGGGTTTCCCAAGGATGCGGCGGCCCGGATCGCGGTGGCGACCGTGCGGGACTGGCTGGCCGCGCATCCCGGCCGGTTCGAGCGGGTCGTGTTCGCGACCTTCAGCGACGAGGACGACCTCGCCTACCGGGAGCTGCTGTGACGTTCGAACGCTGGCTGGACGAGTCCGATCGGGTGCTGATCGCGGCCGGTGCCGGGCTGTCGGCCGCCGCCGGGTACGACTACTCGGACACCGAGCGGTTCGCGGAGCTGTTCCCGGCGTTGCACCGCAAGGGGTTGTGGGCGCGCTACCAGCTGATCGGCCTGCCACTGCCACCTCGGTTGCTGTGGGGTTACTGGTCCGTGCACGTGCGCGACATCCGGTTCGACCCGGCGCCGAACCCGTTGTACCGGCGGCTGCGGGCGACGATCGGGGAGCGCGACCACTTCGTGCTGACGTCGAACGTCGACGGGTTGTTCGCGCGCAACGGTTTCGATGACGTGTGGACGCCCCAGGGGGACTACGGGCGTTATCAGTGCGAAACACCCTGCACACGCGAGACGTGGGAGAGCAGACCGATCGTCGAGGCGGCGCTGGCCACCTACGACGCGGAGTCCGGAGAGGTCGCGGCGGTGCCGTCGTGCCCTCGGTGCGGTGGGCCGGTGTTCCTCAACGTGCACAAGGGACCCGAGTACGTGCCTGACCACTACGTGCCCGCGGGGAAGCGGTTGAGGTCGTGGCTCGGCGGTGAGGGGCGATTGCTGGTGGTGGAGATCGGGGCCGGGTTCAGCACGCCGTCGGTGATCCGGTGGCCGGTCGAGACGGTGGTGCGCGGTGTGCCGGGGGCCCGGCTGGTGCGGATCAACCGGGACCACGCCGAGGTGCCGGACGACCTGGAGGCGTTGCCGGTGCGGGCCGATGTGACGGAGGTGCTGGCGTGAGGATCACCGCGGCCGTCGTCAGTGCGCAGCACGGACCGTTCGAGCTCCAGGACGTCCTCCTGGCCGAACCAGGCGAGGGCGAGGTGCTGGTTCGCGTGGTCGCGACCGGCATCTGCCACACCGACTCCATCACCCGCCACGGCGACCTGCCGTTCCCCCTTCCCGGTGTGCTCGGCCACGAAGGCGCCGGGGTGGTGGAGGCCCTCGGGCCGGGAGTGTCCACCGTGGCCGAGGGCGACCACGTCGTGCTCGGCTGGCCGTGGTGCGGTGAGTGCCGCAACTGCCTGGACGGCCAGCCGCGCTACTGCCTGCGGCTGGGTGAGCTCCTCGTCGGCGGCGGCAAGTCGTTGCGCAGGCTCGACGGTTCGCCGTTGGCCAGCCACTTCTTCGGGCAGTCGTCGTTCGCGACGCACGCCGTTGTGCCGCATCGGGGCCTGGTGCCGGTGGACACGTCACTGCCGCTGGACCTGTTGGGGCCGTTGGCGTGCGGACTGTCGACCGGCGCGGGCGCGGTGCTGAACGTGCTGCGGCCCCACGCTGGTTCGTCAATCGTCGTTTACGGAGCGGGCACGGTCGGGCTGGCCGCGATCATGGCCGCGCGCAACAGCGGCGCGACCCGGATCATCGCGGTCGACCGGCACGAGCCGAGGCTGCGCGCGGCGAGCAGGTACGGCGCGACGGACGTGATCAACGCGGCGGCGGACGACCCGGTGGCGGCGGTGCGGGAGATCTGCGACGGGCCCGCGGACTTCAGCCTGGAGTGCACCGGTGTGGTCGCCGTGTGCCGCCAGGCCGTGGACTCCGTGGGGATGCGGGGCGTGTGCGCACTCATCGGCGGTGCGCCGGCCGGGGCGCGGGTCGAGCTCGATCATCTCAGCACGTTGTGGGGGAAGCGGGTCATCGGCGTTCTCGGTGGTGAGGGGCGCAGCACGAGCTTGGTCACGACGCTGCTCGACCTGCACCGGCAGGGGAGGTTTCCGTTCGATGAACTGATCACGCGCTTCCCGTTCGAGCGGATCACCGAGGCGATGGAGGCCGCCGAGGCGGGCGAGGTGATCAAACCCGTGCTGCGGATGCCATAGCACGCCGCGCCATCCGCGAAGCGGCGTAATGCGCCCCGCCATCTGGGGTCATTCGTCAGGTTACGCACATGAGAAAGTTTCATCACCCCCCTCGACGGCGACTGTGGTTTGTGCGTACGGTGAGCCCCGCAATGTACTGGTGAGTAGGTAGCGAACTGAATTCCTTTCTCCCCACCCCCTGCACGGTGAGGAAGCGAGCGCAGTGAACATGCTGTCGGATCGAGATCGGGTGCTGTGTCTGAGTCCGTTCAGCACCCCCAACCCGGCCCTCGTGGTCGCGGCCGAACGAGCGGGCGGCCTCGGCGTGCTCGATCTCGGGCCGCACGCCGCCCGTGACCTGAGTCGTGTCACCGCGCGCCACCCCCGCGCGTTCGGGGTACGGCTGCACGGGCCGTTGACGAGCGCGTTGCCGGACGCCGTCGACACCGTGGTGGTTGATCTCGTTCGTCATGTCCCGAACGTGGCTGAGCTGGGTGAACGCCGGGTACTTGCCATGATCACCTCGGTGGCGGAGGCCGTTGCGGCGATCGAGTTCGGGGCCACCGGGTTGATCGCGAAGGGTGCCGAGGCAGGCGGCCGGGTGGGTGGCTCGCCCGCGTTCGTGTTGCTCCAGCAGGTGCTCGCGATCACCGATCTGCCGGTCTGGGTGGCGGGATCGATCGGGCCGGACACGGCTGCCGCCGCGGTCGCCGGCGGAGCGCGCGGAGTGGTGCTGGAAGGCCAGCTCACGCTAGTCGCGGAGGCTCGAAAACATATTTCCGCTGAAATTGTGAACGCGGTCCGCGCGATGGACGGTGCCGACACCGTCGTGAACGCCGGGTTGCGTGTACATGTTCGTCAGAACACGCTCGAAATTGGTCAAGAAGGCGCGTTCGCGGAATTCAATCGCGTCTCGTTTGGGACCGTCGGAGGCGTCGTCGGCGCGATTCAGCGGGCCATTCGAGACAATGTCGCACAGGCGGGCGAACACCGCTCGATCCGGGCCGGCGGGCCGTTCTGCGACCGCGTCGAGGGCCTGCGCTACCCGATCGCGCAGGGTCCGATGACGCGGGTCAGCGACCAGCCCGCGTTCGCTCAGGCCGTCGCGGAGGGTGGTGCGCTGCCGTTCCTCGCGCTCGCGCTGATGGACGGTCCAGCGGTCCGCGAACTCCTCGAAACGACCGCTGAGAAGCTCGGCGACCGGCCGTGGGGTGTCGGTCTGCTCGGGTTCGCACCGCCGGAACTGCGCGCCGGGCAGCTTGAGGCCGTGCTGGCGGTCCGGCCGCGGTACGCGATCGTCGCCGGTGGCACGCCCGCGCAGGCACGTGAGCTGGAAGCGGCGGGCATCGAGGCGTTCCTGCACGTGCCCTCGCCCGCGCTGTTGCGCCGGTTCCTGGACGAGGGCGCGCGCAAGTTCGTCTTCGAGGGTTCGGAGTGCGGCGGGCACACGGGCCCACGATCCAGCTTCACGTTGTGGCAGCAGCAGATCGAAGTGTTGCGTGGCCGCGAGAAGGACGTTGTCGCGCTCTTCGCAGGTGGCATCCACGACGCGCGCTCGGCTGCGATGATCGACGCGATGACCGCACCGCTGGCGGCACGTGGTGCGGCGATCGGCGTTCTCGTCGGCACGGCGTACCTGTTCACCGAGGAAGCCGTCACGCACGGTGCCATCCAGCCGGTGTTCCAGCAGGTCGCGCTCGAATGCGAGGACACCGCTCTGCTGGAAACCTCGCCGGGCCACGCGGTCCGCTGCGCGCAGACGTCCTATGTGGACACGTTCGAGCAGGCCCGCGCCGAGCTGAAGGACCTGCCGAAGCAGGAGAGCTGGGAGAAGCTCGAACAGCTCAACCTGGGACGGCTGCGGCTCGCCAGCCGGGGCCTGGTCCGCGGCGAGGGCGGGCTGGTCGAGGTCGGCGAGGACGAACAGCGCCGCGAAGGCATGTTCATGATCGGCCAGGTCGCCACGCTGCGGCACGAGCGCACCACGATCGCCCGGCTGCACGAGGACATCGTCTCCGGCCAGGTCCCCGAGACCACCGCGGAGACCACTGGCCAGCAGCCGTTGGACGTCGCCATCGTCGGCATGGCGGCGATCATGCCCGGCGCGAAGGACGTCGCCGAGTTCTGGGCGAACATTCTCAAGGGCACGGACTCCGTCACGGAGATTCCCGAGGACCGCTGGTCGCCCGAGCGCTACAACAGCCCGTTCAAGTGGGGCGGGTTCATCCCGCGCACGGCGTTCGACCCGCTCGCGTACGGCATCCCGCCCGCCTCGCTGACGTCGATCGAACCGGCGCAGCTGCTCGCGCTGGAGGTGTCGGCACGGGCGTTGAAGGACGCCGGATACGCGACGCGGGTGTTCGACCGCGAACGCACCTCGGTGATCTTCGGCGCCGAAGCCGGTGCCGACCTGGCGAACGCCTACACGGTCCGCACCGCGTTGCCGGCGCTGGGAATCCGCGGCCTGGACGACCACCTGCCCGCGCTCACCGAGGACTCGTTCCCCGGCGTGCTCGGCAACGTGATCTCCGGGCGCGTGGCGAACCGGCTCGACCTCGGTGGCGCGAACTACACCGTCGACGCGGCCTGCGCGTCGAGCCTGGCCGCTTTGGACGTGGCGTGCAAGGAACTCGTCGGCGGCACCAGCGACATGGTGTTGTGCGGCGCTGTCGACCTGCACAACAGCGCGCACGACTACCAGATGTTCGCTTCCGTGAAAGCCTTGTCCGCCAAGGGACGCTGCTCCACCTTCGACTCCGGTGCGGACGGCATCGCGCTCGGTGAGGGCGTGGCGTGCCTGGTGCTCAAGCGACTCGAAGACGCCGAACGCGACGGCGACCGGGTCTACGCGGTGATCAAGGGCATCGGCGCGTCGAGCGACGGCCGGTCTCGCGGCCTCACCGCGCCGCGTCCGGAAGGTCAGCAGCGAGCACTGCAACGGGCCTACGCGTCGGCCGGGTTGCCGGTCACGTCGGTCGGGCTGGTCGAGGCGCACGGCACCGGAACCGTGGTGGGCGACCGCACCGAACTGGCGGCGCTGACCGAGATGTTCTCCAGCGCCGAACCCGGCACCTGCACGATCGGCTCGGTGAAGTCGCAGATCGGCCACACCAAGTGCGCGGCAGGACTCGCGGGCGTGATCAAGGCGGCGCTGGCCGTCCACACCGGACTGCGGCCCGGCACGTTGCACGTCAAGCAGCCCAACGCGTTCTGGAACGCGGAGACCAGCCCGTTCACGTTCGGCCACCGCACCTGGGCGAGCAAGGACCGGGTCGCGGGCGTCAGCGCGTTCGGCTTCGGCGGCACGAACTTCCACACCGTCATCGCCGGCTACGACGGCGCCGACGAGCCGTGGCACGGCCTGACCCAGTGGCCCGCCGAGCTGTTCCTGATCCGAGGTGACGATCAGGCCGCGGCGCAACGGGAAGCAGCTCGGCTCGCCGCGATCGTCGATGCCAGGACGCCGTTGCGAAACCTGGCCGCGGCGTGCGGCAGCGGCACGGTCCAGGCGGCGTTCGTGGTCAGCGATCACGACGGCCTGCGCAAGGCGCTCGCGGACGTCGAGACCTGGCGATCCAGCGAGACGGTGAAGCTGCGCGGGGGAGAGCGGCCCGAGGTCGCGTTCCTCTACCCCGGGCAGGGCAGCCAGCGACCGGGCATGCTGCTCGACCTGGTCACGGCCTTCCCGCGGCTGCAGGACTTCGTGGACGCCCGCTACGAGCGCGTGATGTACCCACCGGCCGCGCTCACCGCCGAAGACGTCGCCAGGCAACGCGCGGCGATCACCGACACCCGGATGGCTCAGCCGACGCTGGGAATCGCCGGGCTCATGGTCACCGCGCTGCTGGAATCCGTTGGTGTGCGGCCGGATCTGGCCGGCGGCCACAGCTACGGCGAACTGGTCGCGCTCGCCGCAGCCGGTGTGTTCGAGCCCGCCGACCTGCTCGACCTCAGTGCCGCGCGCGCCGAGGCGATGCTGGAAGCGGTCGGTGAAGACCCCGGCACGATGGCCGCGGTGTCCGCGCCACTGGCCGAGGTCGAGGCGCTGCTGCCGTCGGATGTCGTGGTGGCCAACCACAACGCGCCCGACCAGGTCGTGATCTCCGGTCCGACCGAGGCCGTGCGCAACGCCGTGGAGCTGCTGAAGAACGCCGGGCTGAGCGTGAAGAGCATCCCGGTCGCCGCCGCGTTCCACAGCCCGTTGATGGCGGGCGCGCGCGATCGGTTCGCGGCCCGTTTGCAGGCCATTTCCATTGGTGAGACGGCTTTCCCGGTGTGGTCGAACGTCACCGCCGAGCCTCACACCGACGTCCGCGCGGGCCTGGCCGCGCAGCTCGCGGGCCGGGTGCGTTTCGTGGACCAGATCGAGTCGATGTACGCGGCGGGCGCTCGGATCTTCGTCGAGGCCGGACCGGGCGGCGTGCTGACGTCGTTGGTCGGCAAGACCCTCGGCGACCGCCCGCACCAGACGTTGCGCTGCGACGACCACGTGACGTTCCTGCACACGCTGGCAGAGCTCGCGGCCGCCGGCGTCGAGGTCGATGCCGCACCGCTGTTCGAGGACAGGGCCGAACCCGCCGCGGTCGTGCCGCCGCGGCCGGGCTGGTACGTGGATGGAGGTCTCGTGCGGGACGCGAACGGCGACGCCCTACCCGGTGGGCTCAGGCCCGCCACGGAGTTCCCGACCCTGAAGATCGGCTCGGGGCTGGGGCGAGACGAGATCATCGAGAAGTTCCTGGACGGCATGCGCGACGCGGTGAGCGCACAGCGCGACGTCCTGCTGAGCTACCTCGGCAACACCCCCGCCGCACCGGCCCCGATGCCGGTCATCGAGCACACGACCACGAAGGCACCGGCACCGCAGCCGCAGGCAGAAGACGTGGCCACGGTGGTACTTCGAACCATCAGCGAACGCACGGGCTACCCGATCGAGATGCTGCAGCCTGGCCTCGACCTCGAAGCCGACCTCTCGATCGACTCGATCAAGCGCACCGAGATCGTCGGCGAACTGGCCCAGAAGCTGGGCGCGTCCGGATCGATCGACGAACTGGCTCAGCTGAAGACCATCGATGGCCTGGTCGGCTGGCTCGGCACGGCGTCCGCAAGTACCACCAACCCGCAGTTGGTAGTGCTTGCAGACGCCTCGAAGTCACCGGCCCGGGACGTCCGGGCGGTCGTCGTGCAGACGATCAGCACCCGCACCGGATACCCGGTCGAGATGCTCCAGCCCGGACTGGACCTGGAAGCGGACCTGTCGATCGACTCGATCAAGCGGACCGAGATCGTCGGCGAGCTGGCCTCCGAGCTGGGTGCGACGGGTTCTGTGGACGAGTTGGCGCAGCTGAAGACGATCGAGGCCATCGTCGGCTGGTTCGGTTCGGCGTCCGCAAGTACTACCAACTCGCAGTTGGCGGTACTTGCAGACGTCCCGGCAGCTGGGCGGCTGGTGCGGTTGGTGCCGCAGGTCGTGCCCGCCGAGCCCGCCGAACCCGTCGACCTCACCGGCAAGACCGTGCTGATCATCGACGACAACGGCATCGGGCTCGAACTGGCCGACCTCATCGAGAAGCACGCCACCCGCCCGCGGATCCAGCCGGTGTTCCCGGACGACCTCACCGGCGTCGACGTCGTGGTCCGGCTCGGCGGACGGCTGCCCGAGGCGTTCAGCGAGGTCAAAGCCTGTGTCACCAACGGAGTCGCGCTCGTCGTGGTCACCACGGGCGGCGGCACGTTCGGCTTCGACCACGCCCCGGACGAGCTGCCCGCGGACATCGGCCTGCACGGCCTGATCCGCACGGCCGCTCTGGAGTACCCGGATCTCGTGGTGCGCGCGGTCGACGTCAACTCCAAGGAGAGCCACCGCGACATCGCCACGGCGTTGCTCGCGGAGATCGGCCCCGGCCCGGCGGTCGTCGGCTACCACGCGGGCAGGCGCCAGGTCATCGAAGCCGTACCTGCTGAGCTCGAAGCAAAGCCTCTCGAACTCGGTCAGGACAGCGTCGTGTTGCTGACCGGTGGCGCGCGAGGCATCACCGCGCTGGCCGCCACGGCGCTCGCCGAACGCACGGGCTGCCACGTCGAACTCCTCGGTCGCACCCCGATCGCGGCCGAGGACCACCGGCTCACCCACGCCACCACCGAGCCCGAGCTGGTGAAGGCGCTGTTCGAGCTGGGCGAGAAGGACAACGTCCCGGCCAAGGCACGGAAGGTGCTGGCCGAACGCGAAGTCCGCCAGACCATGGACCGGTTGCGCGCCAGGGCATCGAGCGTCCGCTACCACGAGTGCGATGTCACGGACGCCGAAGCGGTCAGCAAGGTCATCGACGACATCAAGGCCAGGTTCGGCAAGATCGACGGCGTCATCCACGGCGCGGGCGTGCTGGACGACAAGCTGATCGAGGCCAAGACACAGGAATCGTTCGACCGCGTCTGGGCCACGAAGGTCAACGGCGCCAAGGCGTTCAACGACGGTTTCCTGGTCCTGTTCGGCAGCGTCAGCGGCGTGTTCGGCAACCGCGGTCAGGCCGACTACTCGGCCGCGAACGACGCCCTCGACCGGATGGCCAGGTTCTGGGGCACGCACCGCCGCGTCGTCGCCGTCGACTGGGGCCCGTGGGCCGGCGCGGGCATGGCGGTGGGCCTCGCCGACGAGTACGCGCGGCGCGGCATCCCGTTGATCGAGCCGCAGCAGGGCGTGGACGCGTTGCTGAACGAGATCGCCTCCGGCAAGGACGTGCAGGTGGTCTACCGATGGGAGGCATAGCGATCGTCGGGATCGGCGCCGTCTTCCCCGGTGCCCCCGACGCGACGACGTTCTGGCGCAACATCGTCAGCGGCGTGGACGCGATCGGGCAGATCCCGGCAGGCCGCTGGGACCCGGCCACCTACTACGACCAGGGCAGCACGTCCGGCGACCGGTTCTACTGCCGCAAGGGCGGTTTCGTCGACGACCTGGCCGAGTTCGACCCGACCAGGTTCGGCATCATGCCCTCCACTGTGGACGGTGCTGAACCGGACCAGCTGCTCGCCCTCGCCACGGCTGCCGAAGCCATCGCGGACGCGGGCGGCGAAAGCACACTTCCGGCGCGAGACCGCATCGGCGTGATCGTCGGCCGCGGTGGCTACCTCACGCCCGGCTGCGCCCGCCTCGACCAGCGCGTGCGGCTCGCGGACGAGGTCATCTCGGTCGTCCGCGACCTGTTCCCGAACCTGGCCGGAGCCGAGCTCAGCACTGTTCGCCAGGCCATTCGCGACCGGCTCGGCCCGGAGCAGCCCGAATCGTCGATCGGCCTGGTGCCGAACCTCGCGGCCTCCCGCATCGCCAACCGGTTCGACCTCAAGGGCACCGCCTACACGGTCGACGCGGCCTGCGCGTCCGGTTTGGTCGCCGTCGAGCACGCCGTCCGTGAGCTCCAGGAGGGCCGCGCGGACGCCATGCTCGCCGGGGCGGTGCACGTCTGCCACCACCCGACGTTGTGGAGTGTGTTCACGCAGCTCAGGGCGTTGAGCCCGACCGAGCGCATCAAGCCGTTCGACGCGAGCGCGGACGGCACGCTGCTGTCCGAGGGCGTCGGCATGGTCGTGCTGAAGCGGCTCGAAGACGTCGGTGACGAGCGTGTCTACGCGGTGATCCGGGGCATCGGCACGGCCAGCGACGGCCGCGCGACCAGCATGATGACGCCCAACCCCGAGGGCCAGCTCCTCGCCGTGCAACGGGCTTGGGACAGCGCCGGACTCGACCCGAAGCGGGACGGGCTCGGTCTGATCGAGGCCCACGGCACCGCCACCCCCGCCGGTGATGCCGCGGAACTCGCCACGATGATCAACGCGTTCGGCGCGGAGGGCGACGAGATCGGCATCGGCACGGTGAAGTCGATGATCGGCCACGCCATGCCCGCCGCCGGCATGGCCGGGCTGATCAAGGCCGCGCTGGCCCTGCACCACAACACCCTGCCGCCCACGCTCCACGTCGAGCAGCCTCACTCAGCGCTCAAAGACACCAGGTTCGCCCCGGTCAAGGAAGCCCGCGAGTGGAGCGGTCCGCACCGCGCGGTCGTGAACGCGTTCGGCTTCGGCGGCATCAACGCGCATGCCGTGCTCGACGGCCACACCGTCGCCAAGCCGCGCAAGCCGGTCATGATGTTCGCCGCCGACACGGCCGAAGAGCTGGCCAGGGCGTTGAAGGAACGCCGGACGTCCAGCGCGGACCGGGCGTTCCGGCTGGCCATCGGCAATCCGGACGACCGCAAGCTCAAGCTCGCCGAACGCGTGATCGCCCAGGGCAAGGCGTGGCCGGGCCGCCACGACATCTGGTTCGCCCACGAACCGCTGCTGACCAGCACGGACCAGGTCGCGTTCCTGTTCCCGGGCTTCGAGCGCGAGTTCAGCGGCGAGGTCGTCGACCACGCCGTTCAGCTGCTGCAGGACGGCCGCCGCGACGCCCGCGAGCTGATGGCGCTCGGCATCACGCCGGGAGCGCTCGCCGGGCACAGCATGGGCGAGTGGACCGCGATGGTCGTCGGCGGCATCTACCCGACGATCGACGAGTTCGTCTCGGCTCTCGGCCCCGGTGCGGTGGCGGTCGTGGACATCGCCTACGCCGCGCTGGGCTGCGACGCGGGAACCGCCGAGAAGTACCTGGCGAAAGGCGTGACGGTCAGCCACGACAACTGCCCGCACCAGTCGGTGATCTGCGGCCCGATCGACCAGCTCGAACTCGTCCTGGAACGCTTGAAGGCCAACGGCGTGATGGCTCAGCTGATGCCGTTCCGCACCGGCTTCCACACCCCGGCGCTCGCCCCGTACCTGGGCCAGGCCAAGCAGATGCTCGACCAGCTGCCGGTTCGCGCCTCGGACATCCCGGTCTGGTCCGCGAACTCCCTCGAACCCATGGCCGCGGCTGACGTTCGCGAACTGGTGCTGCGCCACCTGGTCGAGCCGGTGAAGTTCCGGCCGCTGCTGGAACGCCTGCACGGAGCGGGTTTCCGGGCGTTCGTCCAAATCGGACAGGGCAGCCTGCCGGGGTTCGTCTCGGACACCCTGTCAGATCGGCCGCACATCGCGGTGAACGCCGACATCGCCCCGGAAGCGCTGTGGGCGTTCGGGCTCAAGCGCGGCACCGCCCACAAGGTCAAGCTGCAGCTCGGCACCCCCAAGATCAAGCTCGACGCCATCGGCACCGAGCCGGTGCTGGTCGCCGACGACAGCCCGATGTCGGCCGCGGTCAACAAGCTCCTCGCCCACACCAACGCCGTGGCGCGCGAGGTCGCCGGCGCGCTGAGGCCGAACGAGGCCGGGTTCACCCGCGAGTTCTCGCTCCGAACCATGCCGGAACTCGTTGACCACTCGGTGTTCCCGCAGGCGCCGGGCTGGCCGGACCTCGCGGACGGGTTCCCGATCGTGCCCGCGACCGGTTTGCTGGAGGTGTTCGCCGACGCGGCCCGCAGGCTCACCGGTGGCACCGTGCACGGGTTCGCCGAGGTCAAGGCCAAGCGCTGGCTCACCGCACTGCCCGCGACCACGGTGAAGATCACCGCTCGTGCGGAAGGCTCCGAACGCGTCGTGGTGAAGGTCGGCGACTACGCCGAGGGCGTCGTGCTGATGGCCCCGGTCAAGGGCCAGCGCCTGAACGAGCAACTCGAAGGCGTTCGCGAAGCCCCGGTCAGCGCCGAAGAGCTGTACCGGGACAACTGGATGTTCCACGGACCGGCGTTCGCGGGCGTCACGAAGATCGACTGCTTGGCGGACAACGGAATCGCGGGTGTGCTGACGCCGTTGCCCGCGCCCGGAGCGTTGCTGGACAGCGCGGGACAGCTCATCGGTCACTGGATGCAGGTCAGCCTCACCGTCGACCAGACCGTGCTGCCGACCGGGATCGAACAGGTCTCGTTCCACGGCCCGGTGCCGACCGGCGACGTCCAGTGCACGGCCTGGATCCGCTCGGTGACCGCCCAGGAGATGGTCGCCGACGCCGAGCTGACCGTGAACGGCGTGCTGTGGTGCCGGATCACCGGCTGGACCACCCGCAGGTTCACCACGGACGACCGGATCTGGCAGGTGAAACTGCGACCCGGTACCGAAATGCTGTCCATTCAGGATGGTGGCTGGCTCAAGGTGCGCGAGAACTGGTCTGACAGCGCGACCAGAGACCTGATCATGCGCCGCTACCTGAACTCGGCCGAAAGACTGCACTACGGCGGACTGGACGTGCCTGCCCAGCGGGACTGGCTGCTGCGCGTGATCGCGGTGAAGGACGCGGTGCGCGCGTGGCTGTGGGACCGCGGCGCCGGGCCCGTCTACCCGGCGGAACTGACCGTCGACGCCTCAGCTCGGGTGCGCGGAGCCTTTGCCGTGCCGCAGATCGAAGTTGTGTCGGAACTGGGCAACGCCGCCGCCCGCGTGCGAACGGAGAAGTGATGGACGAGGTGCTGGAGCAGGTCGCGAAGATGATCACCGAGGTGGTCGGGCCTGACTTCCTGCTGGGCGTGGAGATCACCCACGACACCACGTTCAGCGACGATTTAGGCCTCGAGTCGATCGAGTTCGTCGCGTTGGCGGACAAGCTCAACGCGCACTACGGCGTCGACCTGGTGGCGTTCCTGGCGGACATGGACATCGACGAGATCATGGCGATGTCCGTCGGCCGTCTCGTCGACCACATCACGGCTCGTGTCTGACGTTCACGCCCGAGGGCTGCGATTTCACGTGCAGCGGCTCGGGCCAACCGATGCACCGACCGTGGTTTTCGTGCACGGCCTGGTGATGGACAACCTGTCCAGCTTCTACTACACGCTCGCCGCGCCGCTGGCCAAGGCCGGGTTCGGCACGGTGCTGTTCGACCTGCGCGGCCACGGCCTGTCCGAACGGCCGCCATCTGGTTACACGCCGGAGGAAAGCGCGCTCGACCTGATCGCCGTGCTGGACGAGATCGGTGTGACCGACCCGGTTTACCTGCTGGGCA
The DNA here is from genome assembly GCF_040611995.1 of Lentzea sp. NPDC006480. Lineage (NCBI taxonomy): Bacteria > Bacillati > Actinomycetota > Actinomycetes > Pseudonocardiales > Pseudonocardiaceae > Lentzea > Lentzea sp. NPDC006480. The sequence continues at coordinate 5,336 of NZ_JBEXPJ010000065.1, read as the reverse complement.
ACAGTTACGGCGGCGTGGTCGCCATGCACGCGGCCGTCCAGGCTCCCGAACGCGTCGGCGGCGTCGTGCTCGTCGAGTCGGCGTGCGGGGGAGTGGTCGGCGACGCGTGGTTCGAGGACATCACCAACACGCTGACCGTCGCCGCGCTGGGCCTGGAGTTCGACCGCACACAGGACCAGCTGATGGCTCTGGGCCAGCGCAAGATCGCGCGGCTTGCCGTGAACGCCAACGCGTTGCTCAACGGGACCACGCTGATCGACGACCTCGGCTCCGGCGCGAAGCTCGACCTTACGCAGGTGCACTGCCCGGTGCTCGGCGTGTTCGGTGCCGAGTCCGAGCTGATCGGGGCCGCGGCGGAACTGCGGGAGCGGATCCCGTCGTGCCGGCTGCACATCGTGTCCGGGCTCGGCCACACCGTGCTGCGCGAAGCGACCGCCGAGCTGCTCGACGTGCTGCTGGACTGGTTGCCGTCATGAGCCGGTTCCTGTTCGTGGTGCCGCCGCTGACCGGCCACATCAACCCGACCGCCTCGGTGGGCGGCGAGCTGCTGGCGCGCGGGCACGACGTGGCGTGGGTAGGGCATCCGCGGACCCTGAAGCCGCTGCTGCCGGACCACGCGGTGGTGTTCCCGGCGATCGACGACCTGCTGGAAGCCGACATCCGGGCGAAGCGGGAGCGGTGGCTCGGGCTGCGCGGGATGGCGGTGCTCAAGTTCTTCTGGGAAGAGTTCCTGATTCCGCTCGGGCACGCGATGGTCCCCGGTGTCTCGCAGGCAGTGACGGCGTTCGAGCCGGACATGATCATCGCGGACCAGCAGGCGCTCGCGGGACCTCTGGTGGCTCAGCACGCCTACCTGCCGTGGGCGACGTCGGCCAGCACGTCGGCTGAGCTGGTCAATCCACTGAGGACGATGCCGAAGGTCGACGCCTGGGTGCGCGACCTGTTGCACGACTTCGCGGGTGGGGACATCAGGTTCTCGGACCGGCTGGTGCTGGTCTACAGCTCGAAGGCGCTGGTGACGGGGGAGTTCGGCGACCAGGTCGCGTTCGTGGGGCCGGCACTGGCTCATCGCGTGGAACGCGTGGACTTTCCGTGGGAGAAGCTCACCGGTCAACGACTGGTGCTCGTTTCGCTGGGAACGTTGAACGGTCCTGCCGGCGAACGTTTCCTCGGCCAGGCCCTGGAAGCGGTCTCTGATCTCGATGTGCAGGTGGTCATGGTCGCCGGCCCGCGGCCCGCTCCACCCAACGTCCTGATGCTCCCCTCGGTGCCCCAACTCGCGCTGATGCCACACCTCAGCGCGGTCGTCACGCACGGCGGGCACAACACGGTGTGCGAGGCGTTGGCGCACGGGTTGCCGCTGGTCGTGGCTCCGATCCGGGACGACCAGCCGACCGTCGCCGCCCAGGTCGTCGCGGCCGGGGCAGGCGTCCGGCTGACCTACTCGCGGGCACGGGCCGCTGATATTCGCAGTGCGTTGGAATCGGTGCTGGACGAGCCGGAGTACGCGGCCGCCGCCGAGCTGGTGCGGGAGTCGTTCTTGGCGGCAGGCGGCGCGGCAGCCGCGGCCGACCGACTGGAAAAGGTGGTGGCCGGGTGATCCTCAGCGTGTTGGTGGTGCTCGTCGTCCTGGTGGACGTGCTGCGCCTGCGTTCCCGCGCGTCCAAGCTGCGAGTGCTCGCTCAGGGCGCGGGCGAGCACTCGCTTCTCCCTGTCACGATCTCTGGCACCGGAGTCCATCCCGAGGGCTCGTGGGTGACCGACGCGGATCTCGTCGACCTGATCCCGCCCGATCTGCCGACCGTTGCCGCACTGGACTTGCTGGGCGCGTTCGACCCGGCCAAGTACCGCGACGACAAGTGGGCGCGCGGGATCAGCGCGTCGCAGGCCGTGCTGGTGCGGGAGCAGTTCGTCGAGGAGATCAACCCCGACGACCCGACCGAGTTCGTCGCGTATGTGCGTCGCATCAAGGACAACGTGCGAGTGCGGGTCGACATCGCGGTCGCGCCGGGGTTGAAGGCAGGGCCTTACGACCTCGGGTACCGCGCGGCGACGCTCAAGCAGTTCGGGAAGCGGCCGGCGCTGTGGATCGCGGGCTCGGTGATCGGGTACGCGTCCGTGGTCGCGGCGCTTGTCGTGAACTGGCAGTGGGGACTCGCTGCGCTGGCCGCGTACTGGGCGCACCCGCTGCTGGTCTTCGCGGGGACCCCGCTCAAGCCACGTGACCTGTGGGTGCCGCGGTTCCTGCGCACGCCCTACCTGTGGCTGAAGACGTCCGGTGGCAAGAAGTCCACGGCCGACAAGCGCCAGGCCGAGCACCTCAAGCAGGCCGCGCCCTGGTACGAGGCGAACCGCCACAAGGACTTCCGCGAAGCCCGGCGCGACAACTGCCCCTCCTGCAGCAGCACGGATCTGCGTCTCTGGGTGACCGCGACGGATCTGGTGCAGCGCAAGCCCGGCACGTTCACGATGGACCGTTGTGTCCGATGTGGACACGTCTGGCAGAACCCGCGCCTCTCCGAAGAAGGCCTCGGCTTCTACTACCGCGACTTCTACGACGGTCTTGGTGAGACGTCGGCGGAAGCGGTGTTCTCCGGCAAGAACGACCCGTACTACGGCCGGGCGCGGTTGGTGGAGCCGTTCACGAAGCCGGAGCGGTGGCTGGACGTCGGGTCCGGGCACGCGCACTTCTGCCTGGCCGCCAAGGAAGTGCTGCCGCAGACGGCGTTCGACGGCCTCGACCAGGGTGCGGCCATCGAGGACGCGGCTCGGCTCGGCCGGATCGAACAGGCTTATCGGGGCAGCTTCAAGGAGTTCGCGGGCGAGCTCAAGGGCCGATACGACGTGATCAGCATGCACCACTACCTGGAGCACGTGCGGGATCCGTGGGAGGAGCTGGACATCGTCGCCGACGTGCTGCCCGACGGCGGTTACCTGCTGATCGAGCTACCGGACCCGGAGTGGCGGCTCGGCCGGTTGTTCGGCAAGTACTGGATGCCGTGGTTCCAGCCGCAGCACCAGCACATGATGCCGATCGGCAACCTGGAGCACGCGCTCGCCGACCGCGGACTGACCACGGTGGCCACCGAACGCGCGAAAGCCCACCTGTGCAACGACTTCACGCTCGCGTTGCTGCTCTTCCTCGGCAACGTCGCACCGCGCACGCCCGCGCCGTGGCGTCCGGAACGGGTGCGGCTGCGCCGGACCCGCAGCTTCCTGGTGTGGTCGTTGGGGATTCCGGCGTTCTTCGTCGCGATGGCGCTGGACCAGACGGTGAACCGGTTCATCGCGGCCCGCACCGGCAACGGCAACGCCTACCGGCTGCTGGCCCGGAAAACGGCACAGCAAGCATGATGGACATCGCGGATCGGCCTGAGATCGCGCCGGAGCTCAGGCTGGTGCCGCACGCGTTCCGGCGGACGTTCGGCAGGCCCGCACAGGGCGTCTGGTACGCGCCAGGCGTTCTGAACCTGCTCGGTGGCGCGGTGAAGGTGCACGCCAAGTGGGGCGCCATCGTGGCGGGGGACAAGCGCGACGACGGCAAGCTCGAACTCGTATCGGTGAACCGCCCGACCGAACGCGCTCTCCTGCCGTCCGACGACGTCCCAGCCTGGGCAGCGGGCCTCTCGGCAACGGGCGGCGCCACCCTGATGTGCAGCGTCGACCTCCCGCAAGGCAGCGGCCTGTCCGCCTCCGAGGCACTCGGAGCGGCAGTCGGGTTGGCACTCCGGGACCTCGCGGGAACCCCCGACGTTCGCGATGAAGGGAACCTTCATCCACCTCAGGTCGATGAAGGTTCCCTTCATCGGTTTCTTGTCGTGGACACGCGGGTGCGCAGGGAGGAGCGGCAGGTGGCGCGGCCGTTCGGCTATGACGGTGGGGATCTCGGGGCGGCTTTGACCGAGTACCACCGCGCTCAGGAGCCGGATCCGGAGCAGGACGCGGTGGTGGAAGCCGCGCTGGCCGCGGGAGCGTCGGGTGCCAGCATGCTGATCGACTCGCCGGGCAGGCCCGCTGTCGCACTGGTCGACGCGGACCTCGTCCCGGCGGTGAAGAAGGCGATCACGAAGGCGGTGGAGATCCCTCCCCGCTACCTCACGATCGTGCCCGGTACCCTCAGTAGTTTCAGTCTTGGCTAAAACTGCGGCTTCACGGTGAACTCGGCCCGGCGCAGGTCCTTCGAGTTCGGACCCACCAGGAGGACGAACTCGCCGGGCTCGACCACGCGTGACCCGTGCTGGTCGACGATCGTGCACGCGGACACGGGCAGCTCCAGCGCGACCTTCGCGGTCTCGCCGGGCGCCAGGTCGACCTGCTTGAACGTCTTGAGCTCCTTGTCCGCCCAGCTCACCGACGTCACGGCGTCGCTCACGTAGACCTGCACGGTCTCGCGGGCGGGCCGGGAGCCGGTGTTGGTCAGCGTGATCGAGGCCCGCACGGTCTCGTCCGGCCGCAGCACCGCCGTCTCGACGTGCAGGTCGCCGTACTCGACGGTCGTGTACGACAGGCCCTCGCCGAACGCGAACGCGGGCTCTTGCGTCAGGTCGGCGTAGCGCGAACCGTGCTGGCCGCGGATCTGGTTGTAGTACGTCGGCTGCTGGCCGGCGTGCGCGGCGAACGAGATCGGCAGGCGCCCGCTCGGTTCGATCAGGCCGTGCAGCAGCTCGGCGATCGCGCGGCCGCCCTGCATGCCGGGGTTCGCGACCCACACCAGCGCGGCGGCGTTGCGGGCCGATTCCGGCAGCACCAGCGGCTTCGAGGCGAGCAGCACGACGATCATCGGCTTGCCGGTCTCGGCGAGCGCGTCCAGCAGGGCGATCTGGCCGCCGATCAGGTCGAGCGTGGCCGTGGAGCGGCCCTCGCCGACGAGTTCGATGCGGTCACCGACGACGGCCACCACGTAGTCGGCGTTCTCCGCCGCTGCCACGGCTTCTGCGATGAGATTCGGGTCGGGATCGCACGGCCGCACGATCCGAGGCCGCGGCTGGCCGTCGGGGAACGTGTCGCCTGCCGGATCCGGTTCCAGCGTGAGGATGTCGGCACCACGGGCGTACGTGACGTCCTGGGAGAGTTCTCCGAGTCCGTCCAGGATCGTGGTGATCATCTCGCGCGGCTGGCCGTTCGGGATCCAGTCGGCTTGGCCGGACGAGCCCGCCCAGTCGCCGAGCTGGGTCTGCGGGTCGTCGGCGAGCGGGCCGACGACCGCGATCTTGCCCTTGGCGAGCGGCAGCACGCCGTCGTTGCGCAGCAGCACGAGCGACCGGCGCGCGACCTGCAGGTTCAGCGCCACGTGGTCGTCGTGGTTGATCATGCTCTGCTGGCGTGCGGTGTCGGGG
>NZ_JBEXPJ010000064.1:0-42433 GCF_040611995.1 Lentzea sp. NPDC006480 | reverse complement strand
GACCACGAGTCCGGTCCCGCCCGAGCCGGGTTGCCCCCTAGGAGCCCGCCCGTGATCCGCTACATCATCCGGCGCCTGCTGATCTCCATACCCATCCTGCTGATCGGCAGCTTCGCCTGTTACGTCCTCGTCGCCACCGCCGGAAACCCCTTGGCGGAAATGCGATTCCGGCCCGGTGTCACCGAAGCCGACATCAAGGCCGCCGAGATCTCCCTCGGCCTCGACAAGCCCGTCGTCGTCCGCTACTGGAACTGGCTCACCGACTTCGTGTCCGGTAACTGGGGCCAGAGCATCGCCCTCGGCCAGGCCAAGACCGCTGTCTTCCCGGCCGTCACCGACGCGCTGTGGACCACCGGACGACTCGTCATCGGTGCCGAACTCCTCGCTCTCACCCTGGGTGTCTCGGTCGGCGTGCTCGCCGCCGTGCGCCAGTACTCGATCTTCGACTACCTCGCCACCAGCACCGCGTTCCTGATGTTCTCGATGCCGATCTTCTGCGTCGCGGTCATCGTCAAGAACTACGGCATCCAGTTCAACAACGTCCTGGAGTCGATGGGGCTGGAGCGCTGGCTCACCACCGCGGGTCCGCGGCCAGGAGGGTTCAGCGGCAGCGTCGGCGACGTGATCTTCAAGTACACGGGCACGTTCCTGCTCCCGACGATCGCGCTGATGCTGATCAGCTTCGCCGCGTACAGCCGGTTCGAACGCGCCTCGATGCTGGAGATCCTGCACTCGGACTTCGTGCGCACCGCGCGGGCGAAGGGCATCTCGCAGAGCCGGGTGATCTTCCGGCACGCCTTCCGCAACGCGCTCATCCCCGTCGCCACGCTGTTCTCGCTGAACTTCGGTGCCGTGCTCTCGGGCGCGATCATCACCGAGACGGTGTTCGGCTGGGCCGGCATGGGCACGCTGCTGGTGAGCTCCGTGCGGCAGTTCGACCCGCCCATGCTGATGGGCTGGCTCGCCGTCACCGCGACCCTGATCGTGCTGTTCAACCTGATCGCCGACATCGTGTACGGCATCCTCGACCCTAGGATTCGCCTTGGCTAACATCAACTTGGCGTCCGAGGGCGGCGTGGTGAACAGCGCTCCGCAGTCCGACGCGCACGAGTTCGACGCCACCAAGACCCGCACGCAGGGTCAGCTCGTGCTGGGGCGCTTCCTGCGCCACCGGCTCGCGATGGTGAGCTTCGGCGTGTTCGTGCTCCTCGTGCTGTTCGCGTTCCTCGGCCCGTTCATCTGGACCTACGACTTCGAGGACGTGTCCAGCAAGTCCTACCAGCCGATGAGCGGCGTCCACCCGCTCGGCACCACCCAGGTCGGCAAGGACATGCTGGCACTGCTCATGCGCGGTACCGGCTACTCGCTGCAGATCGCGTTGATCGTGGCCGCGCTGGCGACCGCCATCGGCGTGGTTTTCGGTGCACTGGCCGGCTATCTGCGCGGTTTCGTCGACACGGCGCTGATGCGGCTGGTCGACCTGTTGCTGATCATCCCGCAGATCGCGGTCGCCGCGATCGTCGTCAAGGGCTTCTCCGGCAGCTGGTACGTCGTCGCGCTGGTGCTCGCGTCATTCGCTTGGATGCAGATCGCCCGCATCACCCGCGGTGAGACGCTTTCCTTGGCACAGCGGGAGTTCATCGAGGCAGCGCGGGCCTGTGGCGCGTCGACGCCGCGGATCATCTTCAAGCACCTGGTGCCGAACATGATCGGCAGCATCACCGTCAACGCCACGCTGGCGATCGCGAGCGCGGTGCTCACCGAGGCCGCGCTGTCGTTCCTGGGACTGGGCGTCCAGCCCCCGGACACCTCGCTCGGCGTGATCGTGCTGGAGAACTACGGGCAGTTCCTGAACCGGCCGTGGCTGTTCTGGGGTCCGTTCATCGTGCTCGTGTCGCTCTCCCTGGCCGTCAACTTCATCGGTGACGGCCTGCGCGACGCGTTCGACCCGAGGCAGACGAAGGTGCGTGCCTGATGACCAGTGTTTCCGAACTGTCGGAGGACTTCATGCCCTCCGGTGACACCACCGCGCCGCTGCTCTCGGTGAAGAACCTGAGCGTCACGTTCCCGACCGACGACGGTGATGTCCGCGCCGTGCGCGACGTCTCGTTCGACCTGAACTCCGGCGACGTGCTGGGGATCGTCGGCGAGTCGGGTTCCGGCAAGTCCGTGTCCTCCATGGCGATCATGGGCCTGCTGCCGAAGAACGCCGTCATCGAAGGTTCGATCCGCTACCGCGGTGAGGAGCTGAACGGCCGCACCTACAAGCAGATGCAGCCGTTCCGCAGCAAGCACATCTCGATGATCTTCCAGGACCCGATGACGTCGCTGAACCCCGTCTACACCGTGGGGTGGCAGCTCGCCGAGACCTACCGCGCGCACCACGACGTCTCGAAGAAGGCGGCGTGGGCCAAGGCGGTCGAGTCGCTGGAGCTGGTCGGCATCCCGCAGCCGGACAAGCGCGCTTCCCAGTACCCGCACGAGTTCTCCGGCGGCATGCGGCAGCGCGTGGTCATCGCGATGGCGATCATCAACGACCCCAGCGTGATCATCGCCGACGAGCCGACCACCGCGCTCGACGTGACCGTGCAGGCGCAGATCCTGGACACGATGCTGAGGCTGCAGAAGGAGACCGACGCGGCGATCGTGATGATCACCCACGACCTCGGCGTGGTCGCGGGCATGGTCAACCGCGTGCAGGTGATGTACGGCGGCACCGTGGTCGAGTCCGGCCCGGTCGACGACGTCTTCGAACGGCCGCGGATGCCTTACACCGTGGGACTTCTGGGCTCGGTGCCGAACCCGGCCTCGCTGGGCAAGCGGCTCACCCCGATCAAGGGCGCGCCGCCGTCCCTGGTGAACCTGCCGACCGGTTGCTCGTTCTCGCCGCGCTGCCCGCTCGTCGCGGACGTGTGCCACGAGTGGGAGCCGCTGCTGGAGGAGGCGGGCGCCGCGAACCACACGACGCGGTGCCACCGCTGGGAGCACCTGGTGACGATCGAGCAGCCGCAGCGGCTGTTCCTGCACGAGGAGATCGGCACGATCGAGAACCCGGCGGTGTTCGCCGCGGCCAACCCCGACGAGTCGCTCGAAGTGACTGCCGTGCACGGAACTCTGGTTTCTGATGAGGAGGCGAAGTGACCGCGCCACTGCTGGAGGTCACCGACCTCGTCAAGGAGTTCCCCGTGCGGGGCAAGGGAATCATCCCGCGCAGCATCGGCACGGTGCAGGCCGTGTCCGGTGTCTCGTTCACCCTGCACCCCGGTGAGACGCTCGGCCTGGTCGGCGAGTCCGGCTGCGGCAAGTCCACGACCGGGCGCGCGATCCTCCAGCTGCACAAGCCCACCTCGGGCTCGGTGAAGTTCGAGGGCCGCGAGCTCACGTCCATGACCAACAAGCAGCTGCGGCCGTTGCGCAAGGACATCCAGATCGTCTTCCAGGACCCGTACGCGTCGCTGAACCCCAAGTGGCAGGTCAACGACATCATCGCGGAACCGTTGCGGATCCACGGTGTCGAGGGCGGCGTGCAGCGGCGGGTCAACGAGCTGATGGAGCTCGTGGGTCTGAACCCCGAGCACCGCAACCGTTATCCGCACGAGTTCTCCGGCGGTCAGCGGCAGCGCATCGGCATCGCCCGCGCACTGGCGCTGAACCCGCGCTTCATGGTGCTGGACGAGCCGGTGTCCGCTTTGGACGTCTCGGTGCAGGCCGGTGTCGTGAACCTGTTGGAGGAGCTGCAGGATCGGCTCGGGCTCGCGTACCTCTTCGTCGCGCACGACCTCTCGGTGGTGCGGCACATCTCGGACCGGGTCGCGGTGATGTACCTCGGCAAGATCATCGAGATGGGCGAGCGGGAGACCATCTACAGCAGGCCGATGCACCCGTACACGCAGGCGTTGCTGTCGGCGGTTCCGATGCCGGATCCCAAGCAGGAGCGCAAGCGACAGCGGATCGTGCTGACGGGTGACGTGCCGTCGCCGGTCAATCCGCCGTCGGGATGCCGGTTCCGGACGCGGTGCTGGAAGGCGCAGGACATCTGCGCCACCGAGGAACCGAAGCTGGAACTGCGCGGTGGGCCGGACGGAACGTTGTCCGCGTGCCACTTCGCGGAGGAACGTTCGGTGGTTTAAGCGCATCGCTGACCAAATGAGATCCTTAGCAAAGGCCGCCTTTATCAACTGATGAGGGCGGCCTTTACTCTGTTTCAGTGACGCTGACTGCCCCACCACGGTTGCTCTTCGTGCATGCCCACCCGGACGACGAGAGTCTCTGGACTGGCGGCACCATCGCGCGCTACGCCTCAGCGGGCGCGCACGTCACGGTCATCACCTGCACGCTGGGGGAAGAGGGCGAGATCATCCCGCCCGCACTCGCCCACCTGGCCGCGAGGGAAGCCGACCAGCTGGGCGGGTACCGCGTCGGCGAGCTGAGATCAGCCTGCGCCGCGCTGGGCGTGACCGACCACAGGTTCCTCGGCGGCATCGGCAGGTGGCGTGACTCCGGCATGGTCGACGTGCCGTCCAACGCGAAGGCGCGCGCGTTCATCCAGGGATCCCTCGACGACCAGACCGCCCAGCTGGTCGAGATCCTGCGCGAGGTCAAGCCTCAGGTCGTCGTGAGCTACGACGCGTTCGGCGGCTACGGCCACCCGGACCACATCCGCGCGCACGAGATCACCGTGGCCGCGTGCGCTGTCGTTTCCGACGTCGAGCGGGTGTTCTACGCGGTGACGTCCCGCGACGCGACGAACGCCGGTGTGGCCGCGCTGGAGAACGTGCCGGAGGCGTTCCGGCTGCCTGAGCCCGGCGAGCTGCCGGTGACGCCAGATGAAGAGATCACAACGGTTGTCGACGTGTCCGAGCACCTGACGGCGAAGCGACGCGCGTTGCGTGCACACTCGACGCAGGTCAGTGTGTGGGACGGCGGGTACGCGCTGTCGAACAACATCGCGCAGCCGCTGGTCGGCGCGGAGTTCTACGTGCTGGCCAAGGGCTCCGCGGAGGGCGCGGCCACAGATCTGTTCGGAGGACTGGGTGACCGGTAGCGCGATGACCGCAATCGTCACCGGGTTGTTCTGGCGCTCAGCAGGGCACCTCGCGGCCCCACCCCCGCGCCCCCATATGCCCGATATGAGGACGCGGGGGTGGGACCACGATGCACCCGTCTGACCACCAGAACAACGCGGCAACGGTTAGCGGTCACCGCGCTAGCGCGCGAGTGTTCTTGTTGCTGCTCCTCTGCGCAGAGGCAGCAATGCTCGCCGTGCTGGAAACGATGTTCCTGCCCCTGCGCTTCGACGGCACGCTGCTGCCGAAGCTGGGGGACTTCCCGTTCCCGATCATGATCGTGGTGGCCGCCGTCACCACGCCGTTGCTGGTGCAGTGGGCGGCCGCGCTGTCCGAGCGGGTGCTGTCCGCCGCGCTGCCGTTGATCATCTGGTTCCTGACGCTGATGGTCTTCGGCTACCTCGAACCCGGCCACGCCAGCGGCAGCCCGTACCTGCTGCTGCAGGACTGGCGGGGTCTGCTGATGCTCGCCGGCGGCGCGTTGACGGGTGCGGTGGCCGTGGGTGCCGTGATGGCGCGCAACGCCGCCAACCGGCCCGGCCTCTACGAGACCGCGGGCACCCAGTAGCGGTAGCGGTGGTGTTCGGTGCAGCCGAGCTCCTCGTAGAGCCGGATCGCCGCCTCGTTGTGCTCGGCCACCTGCAGTGCGCACGTCGTGGCACCCTGGTCGAGGCCCCAACCCGCCAGTTCGCCCATCAGCTGCCGCGCCAGGCCCTTGCGGCGGTGTGACGGCCGCACGGCGAGGCGGGCGACGTGCAGCACGTCCTCGACGACCGCGCCCCGGACGGCCGCGACGACCGCGCCCCCCTCGGTGAGGCTCGCGAAGCAGAGGTTCTCGCTCGAACCGAGCACGTGCCGCTGGGCGGCGGAGACCTCGGATCCGGCCGTGAGTTCCCACCATCCGGGAAGATCACGACTTTCCGCTACGCCGTCGGCGAACTTCTCCAGCGGACCGGTCATCACCAGCGACTCCGCGCCGCCGGGGTGATCGAGATCCACGATCCAGCCCGCGTCCCGGATCGCTCGTTCGCTGCTTGAGGCGTTCACCACGTGCGCGGTGGGTTTGATGCCGTGCTCGCGCGCGAACCCCGCGGTCGCGGCGAGCGCGTCCGGAATCGGCATGCCGGGATCACCGCAGGTCAGCGTGCTGTTGGCGCGACCGGTGAACCCGTCTGCGGCGCGCATCAACCAGTCTCCTAGCTGAACTTCTGCCAGGGCGGGCCATGCTTGCGCGCAGAGCGATTCCAGGTGATCCACGGTGTGCACGCGTTCATCCTGTCCCAAGCCCGTCTCAGCTGATGGAGTGACGTGGAACACCGTGCCGCTAAGGCAAGCCTGACCGGGTGATACTCGAACGTGCCGCGTACTCTCCGGCTTGCGCGGTGTGACCAGATGAAGTTGGAGAGCGCAGTGACTTATGTGATCGCCCAGCCGTGCGTAGACCTGCTCGACAAGGCGTGCATCGAAGAGTGCCCTGTCGACTGCATCTACGAAGGCGACCGGATGCTCTACATCCACCCGGACGAGTGCGTGGACTGTGGTGCGTGCGAACCGGTGTGCCCGGTGGAAGCCATCTACTACGAGGACGACGTCCCCGACGAGTGGAAGGACTACACCAAGGCGAACGCGGACTTCTTCGTCGAGCTCGGCTCGCCGGGTGGCGCGTCGAAGGTCGGCAAGGTGTCCGCCGACCCGGAGTTCGTGAAGGTGCTCGAGCCGCAGGCTGAGGGGCATTGATCATCAATCGCCGAGGTCCGGCCCTGCCGGACTTCCCGTGGGACTCGCTGTCCGACCACGCCGCCAAGGCGCGCAAGCACCCCGGTGGCGTGGTCGACCTGTCCGTCGGCACGCCCGTCGACGCGGTTCCCGCGGTGATCCAGTCCGCTCTGCAGTCGGTCGCCGACATCCCCGGCTACCCGACGACCCACGGCACTCCCGAGCTGCGCGCGGCCTTCGTGGCCGCGGTCGAGCGGCGCTACGGGATCGTGGGGCTTTCCGCTGACGCGGTGCTGCCCACCATCGGCTCCAAGGAGCTGGTGGCGTGGCTGCCGACGCTGCTCGGCGTCGGTCCCGGCGACATCGTGGCCGTGCCGTCCGTGGCGTACCCGACGTACGAGGTCGGCGCGCTGCTGGCGGGTGCTTCGGTGGTGCGCCTGGCCGACGGGGAGAAGCCGCCGGCCGGCACCCGGCTGGTGTGGCTGAACTCGCCGTCGAACCCGACCGGGCGCGTGTTGTCCGCTGCGCAGCTGCGTGACGCTGTTGAGGCCGCCCAGGCCGTTGGCGCGGTGGTCGCTTCCGACGAGTGCTACCTCGCGCTGCCGTGGGACGCCTCGCCGGTGTCGGTGCTGCATCCGTCCGTTGTGGACTCTTTCGACGGTGTTCTCGCCGTGCACTCGCTGTCGAAGTCGTCCTCGCTGGCGGGGTACCGGGCCGGGTTCATCACCGGCGACCCGGAGCTGATCGCGGGCCTGTTGGAGCTGCGCAAGCACGCGGGCATGATCGTGCCGCGGCCGGTGCAGGAGGCCATGCGGGCTGCGCTGGAGGACGACGCGCACGTCGTTGAGCAGCGTGCGCGGTACCTGGCTCGTCGTGAGGTCCTGAAGCCCGCCCTGGAAGCGGCCGGGTTCACGGTGTCGCACTCCGAGGCGGGGCTGTACCTGTGGTCGACACGCGGTGAGGACGCCTGGGAGACGATCTCCTGGCTGGCCGACCGCGGGATTCTCGCTGCTCCCGGCACGTTCTACGGACCTGCGGGGGAGAAGCACGTGCGAATCGCTCTCACGGCCACTGACGAGCGCATTGCCGCAGCGGCCGAGCGCCTCAAGGCTTGAGTGCGGACCAGACTCTTCGCGTGAACTGGTTGGGCGGCACCGCGTCGGTGGTGAGCCGGACGCTGGTGCTGATCGAGTCTCCGCTCAGGCCGAGACCGAGCACCAGGTGCCAGTGCAGGTCCCAGAGGTCCTGGAACGCGTCCAGCTCCACGTCCGCGTCCGCGCTCACGTGCAGCACGGCCGGTTCCGCGACCCGGACGACCCGCTCGACCGCCCGCACGTCCCGCGTGTTCGTGCGGAAGCTGAAGGCCAGGTCGACCGTCTCGCTGTCCAGCCCGTACGTGGCGTACGAGTGGCAGCGGTGGTGCGGGAGCGACAGCGGCTGGTTCGTCTCCAGGTAGAGGTCGCCCTCGAACCGCAGCGTCGGCGAGTGCTGGCTGAGGGTGGCCCTGGCGCTGACGAACTCCCAGCCCGGCATGTCCAGCTTGGGGACCAGCAGTTCCAGAACCTCGCCGCGGCGGGCACTTCTGGTGCGTTCGCCGGAGCGCCACGGGATTTCCCTGCTGTAGGGCTCCTTCTTCGTCACGAACACGTACGGCGCGTTGTCCGTCTGCAGGCTCAGGACGACGACCGTGCGTCGTGGCGCCCAGTCGAACGCGACCGTCGTCAGGCCGGGCGCGACGCCGTCGAAGTGGCTCTCCACCCTGGGCCACCAGCTCGACAGCTCCTCCGCCGGCGCGCCCTTGACGTACCGGCCCTTCTCGTCGACACCGACGATCCACATGGCCTCGGAACCTCTGGCGGCGTTGCAGAGGGCGGCGATCTGCCGGGCCGCTTTGCCGTGGTCGATCGGCCACTGGGTCTTGAACTCCACGAAGGAGTCCTCCGACTGCGCCCCCTCCAGGGCACGCTCGATGGCGGCGCGAGCGTTCAACTCGAGTCGCTGTTTCAGCACGTGCACCTCCCTGAGCCGGCAAGGGCCCAGCCTGCCTCAGCAGACCGGGCCCCAGACACTGAATTCTCCCTGAAAGCGGCTGTGCTCAGTCGTTCGCGTGCAGCGCGGCGTTCAGTTCGACACCGGTGCCTTTTCGGGGCTTGACCAGGACCGTGCCGGTGACCGAGTCGCGGATGAAGAGCAGGTTGTTCTGGCCGCTCAGGGTGAGGGCCTTGACGACCTCGCCGTTCGGGCCGGTGACCTTGGTGCCCGCGGTGATGTAGAGGCCGGCTTCGACCACGCAGTCGTCGCCCAGGGAGATGCCCAGACCCGCGTTGGCGCCGAGGAGGCAGCGTTCGCCCACGGAGATGACCTGCTTGCCGCCACCGGACAGGGTGCCCATGATCGAGGCGCCGCCGCCCACGTCCGAGCCGTCGCCGACGATCACGCCGCCGGAGATCCTGCCCTCGACCATGCTGGTGCCGAGGGTGCCCGCGTTGAAGTTGACGAATCCCTCGTGCATGACGGTGGTGCCGGCGGCCAGGTGGGCGCCCAGGCGGACTCGGTCCGCGTCCGCGATTCGGACTCCCGCGGGGACCACGTAGTCGACCATGCGGGGGAACTTGTCGATGCCGTAGACGGTGACTGGGCCGCGTACGCGCAGGCGGGTCCTCGTCTGCTCGAAGCCGTCCACCGCGCAGGGGCCGTGGTTGGTCCAGACGACGTTGGTCAGGAGACCGAAGAGGCCGTCGAGGTTGGCGCCGTGGGGCTTGATCAGGCGGTGGCTGAGGAGGTGGAGCCTGAGCCAGACGTCGTAGGTGTCTCGTGGGGGCTGGGTCAGGTCTGTGGTGACCTTCACACCGACCACCTCGACGTTGCGCTCCGGGTCCTCGCCCAGGAGTTTCGCCGCTGACTCGCCCAGAGCTTCCGCGACTTCGGCGGAGGAGACGCGGGTGGTGGTCAGGCCTGCTGACTCTGCTGCCACCTCGGCCGCCACCTCTGCTGGGGCGTCGGTGAGGGCAGGGGACGGGTACCAGGTGTCTAGGACGGTGCCGTCCGGGGTCACTGTGGCCAGGCCGATGCCGTATGCGGTGCTCACGGGGCCGAGCCTAGTCCGGGCCGCCTTCGGCGTCCTGCGCGTGGCCCGAAGCCTCACCAACGGCGGTCGATCTCAATCCGGTACGTCCGCCGAGAAGTAGAGGGAGCCCAGGTCGCCCCTGGTGGCGATCAGGGCCTCATTGCACTTGGACTGGCGGGCGTCGGTGCTGGAGACGTTGTCGACGTTGACGTCGGCGCACTTGTGGGCCTCGAAGTCGCCTACTGCGGTCATCAGGCGGGGGAGGACCTCGCTCACGTCGTCTTGGACGTGTTTGCCCTGAAGCGCCTTGTCCAGTTTGCGGGTCATCGAGCTCACTCGGGTCACCCAGGCCGCGCAGTCCGCCGGGGTGCCGCTGTGCTGCGAGGCGCAGGGGGCGGTGAAGAGGGTGCGGATTTCGCCGCACTGGCGGTCGCAGGCTGCTGGGGGATCGCCGCAGCCCGTGGTCATGAGGAGCAAGGGGATGACCAGGAGTGTGCGCTTGATCACGCTGCGCACGGTATCGGCTGAACGGACCAGTGCCCAAGTGGGCTTAGTAGGGTTGGGGGGTGTCGGACACCCTTGATCTCTTCGCTGACCCCGTTGAGTTGACGACCGCGTTGGTGGATGTGCGCAGCGTGTCCGGGGAGGAGGCGGAGATCGCGGATCTGGTGGAGCGATCGCTGCGGGTGCATGCGCCGCATCTTGAGATCACTCGATCGGGGAACGCTGTGTTGGCGCGGACGAACCTCGGGCGGGAACGCCGGGTTGTGCTGGCCGGGCATTTGGACACGGTGCCGATCAACCAGAACTTTCCGAGCCGGCGCGAGGGCGAGATCTTGCACGGGTGCGGGACTGTGGACATGAAGGGCGGGGACGCGGTCATGCTCGGGATCGCGGCTCGCAGTGCTGAGGCGCGGCACGACCTGACGTTCGTGTTCTACGACTGCGAGGAGATCGAGGCCGAGCGGAACGGGCTCACTCGTATTCAGCGCGACCTCGAAGACTGGTTGACGGGCGACCTCGCGATCGTTTGCGAGCCGTCCAACGGGACGGTCGAGGCCGGATGTCAGGGCACGATGCGGATCGAGATCAGGACTACCGGGAAGCGGGCGCACACCGCGAGAGCGTGGATGGGCGAGAACGCCATCCACGGGATGGGCGAGGCGTTGCGGCGGCTGGAGGCGTATGTGCCTCGGCAGCCGGAGATTGACGGGTGTCAGTACCACGAGGGACTGCAGGCCGTGAAGATCAGCGGTGGGGTGGCCGGCAACGTGGTGCCGGACGAGGCCGTGCTGACGGTCAACCACCGGTTTGCGCCTGACCGGACGGCGGAGCAGGCGGAACAGCATCTGCGTGAGGTCTTCGAAGGCTTCGACGTGACGGTTACCGACGTTGCCGGGGGTGCGTTGCCCGGGCTCGGGGCGCCCGCGGCGCAGGAGCTCGTGCGGGCCGCTGGAGGGACGCCGGTGGCGAAGCTCGGGTGGACGGATGTCGCGCGGTTCGCGGCGTTGGGGATGCCCGCGGTCAATTTCGGGCCTGGGGATCCGACGTTGGCGCACACCAAGGAAGAGAACGTGCCGGTCCGTCAGATCACCGGGTGTTTCGACGTGCTTGAGCGATTTTTGCTTGCCTGATCACTAATATCTCAGTGTTGACTTCCTCCTCCTCGTGAACGAGGAGGAGTCCTATGGCTCGCGCCGCAGGGTTTTCTGCTTCGTCACCGTCCGCCCGCCCGGAGTGTTCCGTTGAGGTCTTACGTCGGCTCCACAGACTGTCGCCGCCAGCCCGGCGGCCAGGATGTTGCGTGCCGCGTTCACGTCCCGGTCGTGGATCGTGCCGCAGCCACAGGCCCAGGTGCGCAGGCGCACCGGCATCGCCTCCGCGAGCGCGCCGCAGACCGAGCACAACTTGGACGACGGGAACCAGCGATCCACCACGATCACGTCCCGCCCGTACCAGCGCGCTTTGTACTCCAGCAGTTGCCGGAACTGCCGCCAGCCCGCATCTCTGATTGCACGGGCGAGACGACGGTTACCGACCATGTTGGACACCGCCAGATCCTCGATCACGAGCGTTTGGGTCTCACGCACGAGCCGAGTAGTGATCTTGTGCAGAAAGTCCGTGCGTCGATCGGTGATCCGGGCGTGCACACGGGCGACCTTGACGCGGGCCTTGTCCCGGTTGCTGCTGGCAGGCTGCTTGCGGCACAAGGCCCGCTGAGCCCTGACCAGGCGTTTGCTGTCGCGGCGTTCGTGCCGGGGATTGCCGATCTTCTCCCCGGTCGACAGGACCAGCAGGTGATCGAGACCGGCGTCGATGCCCACCACCGCATCAGTGGTGGGAAATGGCCGTACACCAGCGTCTTCGCACAGCAGGGAAACGAACCAGCGTCCTGCCGCGTCCCGCGACACCGTCACCGTCGAGGGCGTCGCCCCTTCGGGCAGCGGCCTCGACCAGCGGATGTCCAGCGGCTCGGCCAGCTTCGCCAGGATCAACACCCCGTCACGCCAGCGGAACGCCGACCGCGTGTACTCGGCGCTGGCACGCGACTTCTTCCGCGACTTGAACCGCGGATATCGGGCACGCTTGGCGAAGAACTGGGAGAACGCTGTCTGCAGATGTCGCAACGCCTGCTGCAGCGGCACCGACGACACGTCGCTGAGAAATGGCAGCTCTTCGGTGCGCTTCCAGGCCGTCAGCAACGCCGACATGGCGTTGTAACCGACCCGTTCCCCGCGCTGCGTCCACGCCTCTGTGCGAGCCTGCAACGCCAGGTTGTACACCTTGCGAACACACCCGAAAGTACGCGAAAGCTCCAATGCTTGCGCTTCGGTCGGATGGAAGCGATACCGAAACGCCCGCTTCACCTGCCCATTCACCGTTCACAAACCAGCAAACTGCTTTGCGTCCCAACGCGGACGGTCGCCATCGCCGTGTTGCCAGGACAGTGAGCGTCGATCCGTGCCACCGCTTCGCATGGGTCCGATTCCTCCCCGCCATGACGGGCGGGGGCTTCTCGGAGGATTTCAGATGACGGAAGACAAGAACGGTGTTGTGGACGAACGTCCCAAGGAGAAGATGCGCGGGCCGGTAGTGCTGCGGCGCGGGCGCCGGGACGAGTTGACCACGACCGACCAGCGGTTGCTGGATTCTCGTGGGCCCTCGGACTGGGTGCACACGGATCCGTGGCGGGTGCTGCGGATCCAGGCCGAGTTCGTGGAGGGGTTTGGGGCGCTGGCCGAGGTGCCCAGTGCGGTGACGGTGTTCGGATCGGCGCGGACCGGGCGGGACCACCCCGAGTACCAGCTCGGGCGTGACCTCGGGAAGGCGCTGGCCGAGGCCGGCTTCGCGGCCATCACCGGTGGTGGGCCAGGTGCGATGGAGGCGGTCAACCGGGGGTGCTCGGAGGCCGGTGGGTTCTCGATCGGGCTCGGCATCGAGCTGCCGTTCGAGCAGGGGCTCAACCCGTGGGTCGATCTCGGGGTGAACTTCCGGTACTTCTTCGTGCGCAAGACGATGTTCATCAAGTACTCGCAGGCGTTCATCTGTTTGCCGGGTGGTTTCGGCACGCTGGACGAGCTGTTCGAGGCGCTGACGTTGGTGCAGACCAAGAAGGTCACGAAGTTCCCGGTGGTGTTGTTCGGGAAGTCGTACTGGCAGGGGCTGTACGACTGGATCAGGGACGCGGTTCTCGAAGGTGGCAAGGTGGGGGAGAAGGACCTCGCGCTGCTGCACCTGACGGACGACATCGACGACGCGGTGCGCGTGGTCAAGGAAGCACACCAGGCATGGGCGGACTCGCACTGATGTATGTCGCTGTGTACTGCGGGTCGTTGAGCACGGTGCCGCAGAGCTATGTCGACCTCGCGGCCGAGGTGGGGCGCCAGATCGCGAGCCGCGGCTGGAACCTGGTCTGGGGCGGCGGGCAGACGTCGATGATGGGCGCGGTGGCTCGGGAGGCTCGTGCCGGCGGGGCGCACACCTACGGGGTGATCCCCAAGGGGCTGGCCACCAGGGAGATCGCGGACCGGGAGTCGACGGAGCTGCACGTCGTCGACACCATGCGCGAGCGCAAGAAGATGATGGACGACAAGGCGGACGCGTTCCTCACGTTGCCAGGTGGCATCGGGACCGCGGAGGAGTTCTTCGAGGTGTGGACGGCCGGGGTGCTCGGCATGCACCAGAAGCCGGTCGTGCTGCTGGACGTCGACAACCACTACAAGGGACTTGTCGAGTGGCTGACCGAGTTGCGGGACAAGGGTTTCGTCTCGCACGCGGCGTTGAAGTCACTCGTGGTGACCGACGACGTGTCAGTTGCTCTTGACGCTTGCGTCGTCTAGTCCCTTGGCCTGAGCGAGGATCTGGGCCTCCGGCAGGAGATCCGGCAGCGGGCGGTACGGCGTGGCAGTCACCTCGAACCGCTTGCCGGACACCACCCTGCCCTGCCAGGAGCCCGCGATCTCGCCGTCGACCAGGATCGCGCCGCGGCGGCCCAGGATGCGGAAGATGTCCTTCTGGGCGGCCTTGTCCGGCAGCAGCAGGTCCCGGTCACGAGCCTGCAGGTACGGGTCGGTCGGCGGGAGCAGGCGCACGTCCGGTGGTTCGGCGTCGGCGATCTCCACGTCTTCCGGCAGCCACGCCTGCCGGCCCTCGACGGTCACCTCGACCAGGCCTTCCGCGGGCCACTGCTTCTTGACCTCGCGGGTGGTCGTGCCGAAGTAACCGGCCACTTCGGACGGTCCGGCCGGGCCGTGCAACGTGAGGTAGCGGTGCACCAGCTCGTGGAAACCGGCGGTCTTGCGCGGGACTCCCGGCCAGCCGTGGATCCGTTCGAACGTCACGGTCTTCTCGCCGGGGATGATCCGCAGCCCGGCCGGCAGCGCGCCGAGCCGGAAGATCGGGTCGCTGACGTGCTCGGTCTGACAGCTGCGGCAGGCTTCGATCGTCTGCTTGGGCGCCAACGGGGTCAGGGCCTTGCTGAGATCGCCCTTTGTCGTCGGCTTGGTGACGATGGACCGCATCGCGGTGGCGATGTGCCGCAGCGACGCCAGCATGTCGTCGACCTTCGGGCGGGAGGCGCGGGCCAGGGCGTCCTTGTCGCTCCACGGCCACAGCGCGCGGGCGAACGCCTTCAGTTCTCCGGCGCGGTGCAGGTGGGGAGCGCCGCGCACGGACCAGGTCACGACGAACTCGTCCACGGAGGGCTCGGCGAGTCGGGCGGCGAGGCTCAGCACGGCCGAACCGGTGGTGTTGTCCTGGACGCCCAGGGAGAACACCGCCAGCTCGGCCGCGTCGGAGATCCGCCGGTCCAGCTCGTGCTGATGGATCCGGTGGAAGAGCACCTGCTGCCGGGTGAGGTCCACCCGGACATTCTTACGCCTTCGGCACCGTCAAGCTCGACGGTCCGAACGTGACGGTCGATCCCCGTGTCGATTCCGTTAGATAGCGGGGATCGACCGTGTCGATCACCAGTGCGATCCGGTTGCCCGCGCCCACGTTCCACACGGTCGGCTCGAGCTCGACGTCGAGCGTCTGCGTGCGGCCCGCACCGGTCACCTTGACCGGCTTGTGCGTGATCAACGAGCCCAGGCCCAGCGGTCCGACCTCGTACAGGTACGCGAACAACGTGGTGGTCTCCGCGCTCGGCGTCACCGTCAGGCTGAGCTTCGGCGTGCCGGCGAGCGTTGCGCCGTTCGGGTACTGCGGACCGCCCCACACGCCCGCGAGGTTGCGGTCGATGAACGGCAGCGACACCCCGGTCGGGATGTTCAGGAACCCTTGCAGCGCACCGGAGAGCAGGATCGCGCCGCTGTCGGCGACGGTGTTCCAGCCCGCGTGGATCTTCTTGCCGTCGAGCTGCATCGTGTCTGCGGCGCCTGCTGGCCACGCGCCGAACTTCTTCCACGTGCCGCCGTTGTTGGGCTTGAGCTGCACGGGTTGTTCGGCGTCGACGCCGTTGGCCGAGCCCTTGACGTAGCGGTCGAACCAGCGGCCGACCGACTCCCAGATCTCGTTGGGCAGGCCTGCCGCGCCGAACAGTTCGGCGGTGGCGTGGTCGCCCGGCGAGAGCATGAGTCGCTTGGGGCCGGTGAGCTTGCCGTAGAAGTCGGCGACCTGGCCCGGCGCGAAGATGCCGTCGTTCCAGGCGTTGCCGAGCAGCACGGCGGTGCCGTTGGCGTTGATCTGGTCGATCTTCGAGGCTGCCGAACGGCCCGCGGAGATCGGCACGACCTCCCAGAACCTGCCGTCGCGATAGGCGTCCTCCGCCTCGTTCAGGACGGGGCCGGGACGTCCGGTGGCGTGCCCTGCCGCGAGCAGGACCTCCACGGCCTGCTTGTTCACGGTGGCGTTCGGGTAGAGCGAGCGGGCCAGGTCGGTCCACGTGCTCAACGCGGCCGCCGCCTTGATGCGCTTGTCGTTGGCCGCCGCGAGGAGCGATTGACCAGCGCCGTAGGAGATCCCGGCGACGCCGACCTTCGTGCCGTCGGCTTTCGCGTTGGCGATGGCCCAGTCGATGACTTTGCTGACGTCGCCGACCGTGTCCGGGCCGGCGATGTCGATCTCACCGCCGGAGTCCCAGAAGCCGCGGCTGGTGTAGCTCACCACGACGTAGCCGGACTCCTTGGCGAGCTTGGCGGCCGCGCCGACGTACTCGATGTCGGGCACCGCCCAGCTGGACGGCATGACGAGCAACGGGAAGGGACCGTTGCCGATTCCGGTCGGTTCGACGACGAAGGCCTTCAGGGTGGTGCCACCGACGCCGGAGATCGACTTGTAGGAGATGGAGCTGCCGGGAGCCGCGAGGGCAACCGGAGCACCGAGCAGGGATGTGAGGAGTACCAGGACTAAAACAAGTGATCGTCGCACGCTGGTCCTCCTTGACCATGACGTAGATCACACAGGGTTGTTACTGGGGAGTAAACAGATTGCTACTCGCGGGTAGCAAGACGGTGTGAGCCAGCTCACTGTTTTACGCTGGGTGGCATGAACCGATTCCGCGTCACTGAGCTGCCGAAAGACCGCGTGCTGGTCGTTGCGCATCTGACCAGCGCGGACGCTTTGGGTCAGACCATTGATGACGGTGCCGACGTGGTGGAATTCGACGGCGAGCTGGAATTGCCGTCGCTGACCGAAACGTTGGATGTGGTGACGATCCCGCCGGGAGATGAGGATTTCACTCTCGCGGCTGCCACAGTGGCTGCGATGTCCGGAGTACGTGCCATTCGTGCATCTGACGTGCGGCAGGCGAGGAAGGTCGTGGAGATGGTCGCGAGCGTGACGGGAACCCGTCCGCCTGCCCGAGCGGTGCGGGCGCTCGCCTGATGCTGCCCGCCGTCGAAGCCTGGTTCGCCACGCACACCTGGCAGCAGCCGTCGTGGACGGTTGAGGAACTGGTGGCGTTGAAGCGAGGCCGGACCGTGTCGGTCGTGCTGCCCGCGTTGAACGAGGAAGAGACCGTCGGTGACGTCGTCGGCGTGGTCCGGCCGTTGCTCGGGACGCTGGTCGACGAGCTCGTGGTGATGGACTCCGGGTCGACCGACCGGACCGTGCTCGTTGCCGCTGAAGCCGGGGCGCGGGTGGTGCGGCGTGAGGACGTGGTGCCGTGGCTGCCGCCGTTGCCCGGCAAGGGTGAGGTGTTGTGGCGGTCGCTGGCCGCCACTTCTGGCGATCTGATCGTCTTCCTGGACTCCGATCTGGTGGATCCGGAGACCGCGTTCGTCACGGCGTTGCTCGGACCACTGCTGGAAGTTCCGGACGTGCATCTGGTGAAGGGGTTCTACCGGCGGCCCTTGCGGTTGGAGAGCTCCGGTGGCGGGCGGGTGACCGAGCTGGTGGCGCGGCCGTTGCTGAACACGTTGCGGCCGGAGCTTTCCGGTGTGGTGCAACCGCTCGGCGGCGAGTACGCGGCTACTCGGTCCTTTTTGGAGTCCGTCCCGTTCGCCGCCGGGTACGGGGTGGAGATCGGGCTGTTGCTGGACGTGCACCGGAGCTACGGGCTGTCCGCGCTGGCTCAGGTCAACCTGGGCGTGCGGAAGCACCGGAACCGGTCGCTGTTGCAGCTCGGCGTGATGTCCTCGCAGATCATGGGGACCGCGCTGGCCCGGTGTCAGGTGGAGTTCGACTCCGGGCCGCTGACGCAGTTCGTGCAGGTCGACGGCGAGTGGCTACCCGACTCGACCGACGTGCTCGTCGCGGATCGGCCCCCGATGGTGCACGTGGTCGAAGAGCGCTAGCTGCTCTTCGCGGTGGGTCACGACGAGTGCGGTGCCTTGGCAGTTGTCGAGGATCTTCGCCAGCACGCGGTCGGCCTGTTCGGGGTCGAGGCCCTCCGTCGGCTCGTCCATCAGCAGGACTGCGGGGTTCGCCAGCACTGATCTGGTGAGGATCAGGCGCTGCCGCTGGCCGCCGGAGATCTCCTCGCCGCGTTCGCCGACGACCTGGTCCCAGTCGAGGTCCAGCTCGGTGATGCTCGCGGCTCGGTCCAGTTCCTCTTGGGTGGCATCGGGTTTGGCCAGCAGGACGTTGGTGCGGACAGTGGTGTGGAAGACGTGCGCGTCGGCCAGTGCGCCTTTGCTGGGTTCGAGGCGGTGAGCGATGGCGTTGAGCAACGTGGTCTTGCCGATTCCGCTCGGGCCGACGATCGCGGTTCTTCCTCGCAGTTCTGGGGATTCCGGGTCATAGGCCGGTTCGGGTTCGTCGGTCGGTTCCGGCTTTGGCTTGGTGAGGGCGGCGAGCGGGATGGTGATCTCGAACGTCGCGATCGCGGCCATGATCAGCCAGGCGGGCTCGTGCTGGGCGAGCATGACGAGTGCCGTGCCGAACTGGACGGCAATCGCCAGTGGGGTCAGATCTCGGGTGCGTTCCTTGCGCGAGAGCTCTTTCGCGGTCCTGGTCGCTGCGTGGAGTTTGTCGTCGAACAGGCCGTAGGCGATCAGTTCTTCTTTGCTGTGCACCAGTTCCGTGGTTTGTTCGGTGAGCTTGGCGCGCAACGGCGTGAGGTCCTGCGGCTTGCGGATGGCGAGCCACGGGAGCAGTACGACGTTGATCAGCAGGCCGATCGCGAGAGGCGGGGAGAAGACCGCGACCACGGCGCTCACCAGGGCCGCGGTGATCCACGGCAGGGTGGCGCGGAGTTTGGTGTCGAGTTGCTGGTCGACGTTCGTGACGATGCGGGTCAGGGCCGTGCCGGACGGGATGTGGCGGCGGTTCGCGAGGTCGTCGTAGACCCGGCCGCGCAGTTCGACGGCCTCGCTGAGCACGGCTTTGTGGCTGGTCAGGCGTTCGAGGTAGCGCAGGGCTCCCTTGGCGAGCGCGAGCGTGCGGACCGCGACGATCGCCACGGTCAGGGCCTGCATCGGCGGGTGCTCGGCGGCGCGCATGATCAGCCAGGTCGCCGTCGCGGTGAGGCCGACGCCGGCCAGTTCGGCGAGAGTTCCGACGAGGATCGCGAGCTTCACACCGTCACCACCCTGTTGACCTCGTTGAGCAGCGTCGGCCGGTGCGCGACGATCACGGCCGTGCGACCTCGGGTGAACTCCCTCGTCGCCTGGAGGACAAGAGCTTCGGTTTCCGCGTCGAGGTGCGCGGTCGGTTCGTCCAGCAGGAACAAGCCCGCTTGCTGCCGGTCCAGCGCTTTGGCGAGCGCGACCCGTTGCTGCTCGCCGGACGACAGGTTGGCGGGCACCAGAGTGGGGCGTTGCGGCACCCACGACAGCGCTTCCAGCCAGGCTTTTCGGTCGATCTCGCGCAGGTCGACGCCATCGACGAGCACGCGGCCGTCGTCGGGCCGCACGAATCCCAGCAGCAGGCCCAGAATCGTGCTCTTGCCCGCACCGCTCGGCCCGACCAGCGCGATCCGGTCGCCGGGCTTGATCGTCAACGAGAAGTTCTTGAGGCTGCGGACTGAGACGTTGTCGAACACGATCTCGGCCTGAGCCAGGTCCGGTGGTTTGATTCCGGTGGTTTCGGTGCTGACGGGCACTTTGGCGAGCACTTCACGTCCTTGAGCGCTCGCGTGATATTGCGCTCCGGCGGCTCGCAGCGGCAGAAACGCCTCCGGTGCCAGGAAAAGCACGAGCAACGCGGTGAACAGCGGCACTCCGCCGTCGAGCAGCCTGAGGCCGACGGGCACCGCGACCATCGCCACCGACATCGTCGCGACCAGTTCCAGTACGAACGCCGACAGGAATGCGACTCGCAGCGCGGACATCGTCTCGGTCATGTGCTGGGCGGCGAGCTTGCGGACCGTCGTGGACTGCGCCTCGGCCCGGCCGAACGCCCGGAGCGTGCCGATTCCCTTGACCACGTCGAGGAAGTGACCGCCGAGCGTGGCCAGCGCGGCCCACTGACGGGCTGTGCGTTCGCGGGTGTGCGCGCCGACCAATGCACCGAAGATCGGGATCAACGGCAAGGTCAGCAGGATCGTGAGCGCGGCCGTCAGATCGGCGAACGCCAGCCTGATGACCACCGCCAGCGGGACGGCCACGGCCAGGATCTGTTGCGGCAGATAGCCGACGACGTACGGCGTCACGTCGTGCACGCCACGAGTGACCAGCGTGGCCACCTCGCCCGCCTTGGTTCCAGGCGAGCGCAGGAAGGCTTCGCGCAGCCGCAGGCGGGTGCGTTCGGCAGCGCGGTGAGCCATAGCGCGATGCACCCACCACACGAGCACTCGCAGGCCGATGACCAGGCACAGCAACAGGAACCCGGATCCGCCGCTCAGCACCGACGCCAGCAGTTCGGCCTGCGCCAGCACCAGGAACGGGATGGGGATCAGCGCGAGGAGATGGCGACGGTCGACCATTGCAGCAACACCACCAGCGGAATGATCGGGATCGCGACCCACGCGAGCAGGCCGAGCGTGTCGGTGTGCGCCATCAGGCCGGTGGTGCTGATCGAGCTGAACGCGAGCGGAATCGGCAGCGCGCACAGCAGGGCGGTCAACGGGAACAGCGTCCACCGCCGGGTCTGGAACACCCAGCCGTGCACCGCGAACACCACCGGCATGACGAGAGCGACAGGCCAGGGCGCATGAAGCAGGTGCGCGAGGAACAGACCCCAGCCAACGGAAACCATCAGCGCGCCGGCGAACACCAGCCAAGACCACAACCGCAGCTGTACCGCCGCCATGAACAACACCAGCCCGGCCAGCACCAGCGTGAACACCGAATGCGCGCCGGACAGCAGCTCGCCTTCGAGCCGCGGGAACGCCGCGAACAGCACACCGATCGCGGCCACCAGCCACACCTCGTTGCCCAGGAAGAACGGTGTCATCCGCCGCAACGTCTCGTCGCGCCGACGGAACGGCAGCAGCAGCCCGGTTCCGTAGTCGAATCCCGCCAACGCGAAGTACCCGACGACCAGCGTCCCGAGCACGACCAACCAGAGGATTTCCATCAGAGCGTCACCACCAGCGGCGAAACGGGAGCGGGCGCGACGTCCGGGCCGCGGCGGACCGCACGTGCGATCAACGCCCAGTCCACGCAGGCCAGCATCACGAACAGGGAAGAGAACACGATGAGGGACAACAAGATCTGCGAAGCGTCCACATGGGACACCGCGTCTTCGGTGCGCAACAGCCCGTACACCAGCCACGGCTGCCGGCCGACCTCGCGGAACACCCATCCGAAGATCGCCGCCGTGAACGGCAGCGGAATGCCGATCACCATGAGGTACAACGGGAAACGCATCCGGATCACGGCATCCTTGATCAGCAACGGCAGTGTGAGCCAGCTGACCGTCGTGAGCGTCATCCCGATCAGGATCATGAACCCGAGCGCCCAGCCCGGCGCGTTCTCGAACTTGCCCGGCTGCAGGTTCCCGATGATCGGGAACTGCGCGAACCCGGCCCCGATCAGGGACGGCGTGGCCAGCGCGGTCGTGACCACGCCCATCCGCAGCGACCGGCGGAAGAAGTCGACCTCGGTCGTGCGCTTGATGAAGTGGTAGGCGGACACTCCGGTGAGGAACACCCCGCCGACCGTGAGCGACGCGAAGACCACGTGCGTCAGCGCCGCGGTGAACGTCGGGTTGGTCAGCAGCGCGGAGAAGTCGTCCAGCCGCAACACGTTCCCGTCGAGCCGGTAGCCGACGGGGTGCTGAAGGAACCCGTTCGCCGCCATGATCCAGAACGCCGACGCGAAGGCGGTCAACGCGGTCAGGTACAGCAACGCCAGGTGCAGCCAGCGGTTCATCCTGCCCCAGCCGAAGATCCACAGCCCCAGGAAAGTCGACTCCAGGAAGAACGCGATCAGCGTCTCCATCGCGAGCGGCGCCCCGAACACGTCGCCGGCGTAGGTCGCGAGGCCCGACCAGTTCAGCCCGAACTGGAACTCCATCACGATGCCGGTGACGATTCCCAGCGCGTAGTTGATCACGTAGATCCGGCCCCAGAACCGGGTCATCCGCTCGTGCACGGGCGCTCTGGTCAGCGCGTACCGGGTCTGCATGATCACCAGCAGGGTCACCAGACCCAGCGTGAGCAGCACGAACAGGAAGTGGAACGAGGTCGTCGTCGCGAACTGGACGCGGGCGAGGTCTGCTGCGCTCATGAGTAGGGAGGCTATATGTAGCGCGGCTACTTATAGACGCTTTTGGGGAGAAGTCAGGGAGATCTCAGGGCTGTCTCAGGGATCCCTGCGGGTGGTCGCATCAGTAGACTCGCTACTCATGAAGCCCGACGCGCTGCGTGGCCACCTGGACGCGTTGTTGCTCGCCACGCTCGACGGCAGGCAGCTGCACGGTTACGCGATCATCGAGGCGTTG
Organism: Lentzea sp. NPDC006480; assembly: GCF_040611995.1. Taxonomy (NCBI): domain Bacteria; kingdom Bacillati; phylum Actinomycetota; class Actinomycetes; order Pseudonocardiales; family Pseudonocardiaceae; genus Lentzea; species Lentzea sp. NPDC006480. The sequence goes on along the minus strand of NZ_JBEXPJ010000064.1, from coordinate 19,819 downwards.
CAGGAGGGCAGCGGCGGTGCGCTCGACCTGCCGACCGGCACGGTCTACCCGGCGCTGCGCCGGCTGGAGCGCGCCGGGCACGTGGTCAGCGACTGGAGCACGGTCGGCGGCCGCAAGCGCCGCACGTACAAGCTCACGCAGGCGGGCCAGCGGGCGCTGAACGCCGAGCGCAGCGCGTGGCGCGAGTTCACGACGGTGATCGACGGGGTGCTGGGGGGTGGCAAGTGGGCGCAGACGTGATGAGAACAGACGTGATCGAGCGTTATGTGACCGATCTCGGGTCGCGGCTGCGGGGATCCCGCAGGCAGGTGCGCGATCTGCTCACCGAGACCCGCGACAGTCTGAGCGACGCGACCGAGGCTCATCTCGACCGCGGCCTGGACGAGGAAACGGCTCAGCGCAAGGCAGTCGAGGAGTTCGGCCCGGTCCGCGAGATCGCCGGGGAGTACCAGGCCGAGCTGGCCGTCGCGTACGGCGCCCGCACGCTGATCTGGCTCGCGATCGTGCTGCCGGTGATGCACGCGGCGTGGGAGATGGGCCGGATGTACTTCATCGGGCCGTGGCAGAACTTCGGCGGCCCGGTGCCGGCCTGGTACCTGTGGATCGCCAAGGCCAACGACATGACCAGCGGCATCTCCGCCGGCGTCGCGCTGGTCGCGCTGATCCTCGGTCGCGTGCTGGCCCGGCGGGTCGACGCGAGGCTGCTGGCCCGGATCGGCGGCGCGACCGCGTTGGTGTCGGTGTTGCTCGTGGTCCTCGGCAACGTGGCCATCCTGACCGCCACTTGGGGCGTCGACCCGCAACGGCTCGTGCAGTCGCTGCCGATGTCGATCGCGAGCTTCGCGACGTGGGCCGTGATCGTTCGGCTCGGTCTGCTCGCTCGTCGCGCGCTGAGCTGTGCCACGATCGTCGCGTGACCAACGCCCTGATCTACCTGATCGTGATGGTGGCCGTCGCGGCAGTGGTGTTCCTGCTCGCGGCGTTGGTGTTCGGGCGCGGCGAGGAGCTCGCCCCGCTGCCGCCCGGTGCCTCGCCGACGCGGCTGCCGTCGGAAGACATCACCGCGGAGGACGTCCGCGAGCTGAAGTTCCAGCAGGTGTTCCGCGGCTACAAGATGAGCGAGGTCGACTGGGTGCTGAGGCGCCTCGCGACCGAGGTCGGAGAGCTGCGGGCGCGCGTCGAGGAGCTGGAGAGCAGTGACCGAGCTTGAGCTGACGGTCGAGGTCGCCGCCCCGCCGGACACGATCTTCCGCGCGATGACCGACTGGGAACGCCAGTCGGAGTGGGTGTTCGGCACCCGCGTCTCCGTGGTGGAGGGTGACGGGAAGTCCGTCGGCAGCGAGATCGACGCCCGGACGTTCGGCGTCTCGGACCGGATGCGAATCACCCGCTGGGATCCGCCGCACGCAGTCGAGGTTCTCCACCTCGGGAAGGTTGTGCGCGGAACCGGGGTCTTCGCCGTGCGCGGCAGCCGTTTCGTGTGGACGGAACGCCTCGACGTGCCGTTCTTCTACCCGTTGGTGAAGCCGTTGTTCGTGCTGATGCTGCGCCGCTCTCTGCAGCGCTTCGCCCGTTTCGCCGAGGAGTACCGGTGATCGTCCGCTGCCCGTGGGGTGACTCCACCCCGGACTACATGGACTATCACGACACCGAGTGGGGCGTGGAGCTGCACGGCACCGAAGCGCTGTACGAGCGGATGTCGTTGGAGGCGTTCCAGTCCGGGCTTTCGTGGATCACGATCCTGCGCAAGCGCCCGGCGTTCCGCGCCGCGTTCGGCGACTTCGATCCCAAGCTGGTGGCGGAGTTCGGGCCTGCCGACGTGGAAAGGCTCATGTCGGACGCGGGAATCGTCCGGAACCGGATGAAGATCGACGCGGCCATCCACAACGCGCGCGTGATCGTCGAGGAAGATCTGGATCTCGACGCGCTGCTGTGGTCGTTCGCGCCTGAAGATCACGTGCGGCCCGCCACGTTCGCGGACGTTCCGGCGATCACCGCCGAGTCCAAGGCGATGGCCAAGGAACTGAAGCGCCGCGGCTTCAAGTTCCTGGGCCCCACCACTTGCTACGCGCTGATGCAGGCCACCGGGATGGTGGACGACCACATCGCCACGTGTTTTCGAGCTACTTCCCGATGAACTTCGGGGCGCGCTTGTTGACGAAGGCGTCGACGGCCTCGCGGTGGTCTTCCGTGGCGCCGCAGTCGGCCTGAGTCCGGCGCTCGGCTTCCAGCGCGTCCTCCAGCGTGCCGTCCGCGGCCGCCGCCAGCGCTTCCTTGATCTTCGCGTACGCCGTCGTCGGACCCTTGGCGAGCTTGGCGGCGAGCAGGTGCGCGGTCTCCAGCAGCTCCTCGTCCGGCACGACCTGGTTGACCATGCCGACCCGCAACGCCTCCTCGGCGCCGACCGGCTGGGCCAGCAGCATCATCTCCATCGCGCGGCCGTGCCCGATCAGCCGTGGGAGCGTGTACGACGCACCGGAGTCCGCGGTCAGGCCGACGTTCGCGAACGCCATCAGGAACTTCGCCGACTTGCCCGCGATGCGCAGGTCCGAGGCGTAGGCGAAGGACGCGCCCGCACCGGCCGCGCTGCCGTTGACGGCGGCGATCACCGGCTTCGGCATGCCGATCAGCTCGCGCACGATGGGGTTGTAGTGCAGCTCCACGGTGTGCAGCGGCGCGGGATCGCCTGCCTGCAGCAACCCGATGTGCTCCTTGAGGTCCTGACCCGCGCAGAACGCCCTGCCCGCACCCGTGATCACCACCGCGCGCACCGACTCGTCGGCCGCCGCCTCCTTCAGCGCGGCGAGGAACGACTCCTTCAGCGCGATGGTGAAGGCGTTGAACGACTCGGGGCGGTTGAACGTGAACGTGCGCACACCATCGGCGTCGTCGACGAGGAGCTCGGACACTGGACCTCCATCAAGCAGTGGAAACGTTGCGAACCGGCCGCAGGCACTCGTCGACGAAACGACTCGTGCCCGGTGCCAGCCGCAGTGTCTGTTCGTCGAAGAACGACGCTGCCGCGTGCCCCGGCCAGTCCGGTGGCAACAGTTCAGCAGGAAGACCGGGATCGCGGAACAGGAACTTCCGCCACGCGTGCAGCAGCTGCTGTGACGCAGCGAACGCCGCCGCGTCGTCGGTTTCGTCCACAACGGACACCTGTGCCCGCCAGTGCGCGACGAAGGCCGCGTAGTCGCGGCCGAGTTCGGCCAGGTCCCACGCCTTGGACGCCAGCTCGACGTCCGCACCGTCGTGTGAACCGTGAAAAGTTCGTGCCGCGACTCCCTCGGCGGCGAGCACGTCGGCCAGTTCGGGAGACGGTCGCGGAGCGATCCACGTCACAGGACCGAGCGCGCCGTAACCGAGCAGTTGCAGCTCCGACGCCAGATGGTCACGCGAGTCGCGGCCCGGCATCTCCTCCAGCACCACCACGTGCCAGCGACCGTCCCAGGTGGACGGCCTGGTGCGGTAGATCCGGGCGGCGGCCTCGTCGAGCCGTCGTTCCCCGCGAGGTGTCATCGCGTAACCCGGCCCGTCGGGCAGTCTCGTCGGCTGCAACCAGCCCTGCCGGACCGTCCGGGAAACAGCGGTGCGCACGGCCGGCGCGGCGAAACCGAGCGGTTCCAGCAGCCGGACGAGGGCAGCGATCGTGGCGGCACCACCGCGTTCGCGCAGGTGGCCGCCGTACACGTCGAAGAGTGCGGAACGAGCTCGCATCCGGCCCAGTCTGTCATGGCGCGCCCAGCTGTGCCGAAACTGTTGTGTTGTCGTGAAAACAGGTGTTGATCAGGCACAAGTCAAGATCGACAAATGTCACCCGAACTCGCCAAAAGATCGGTTCGGTTTCGCCCCTGAGTCGCGATAGGGGAGAATGGAGCAGATCCGGCCTGGCCGGACGGGGAAGATGTTGACGGAGGGAGCACGCGATGGCGGCCATGAAGCCCCGGACCGGCGACGGTCCCCTCGAGGTCACCAAGGAGGGACGCGGCATCGTCATGCGCGTACCGCTCGAGGGTGGTGGGCGCCTTGTCGTCGAGATGTCGGCGGACGAGGCCAGCGCTCTGGGCGACGCGCTGAAGGCCGCCGCCGGCTGAGGCCTCCCGGCGAGAAGAACAAGAGCCCCGGTTTCCACTGTGTTCCATAGTGGAGGCCGGGGCATCTCTTCGTCGCGGGATGGAGGACACTGAACGGTCGTTAATGCAATAGGGGAGGGTCAGTCGTGGGGTCGACGGTTCCGTCAGTGCCAACCAAGCTCGTGGACGTCGAGGTGGCCACCACCTCGCGCCGCAACGTTCCGGCTGTCGTGCTCGCGGCCACCGGGCCGGCGCTCGGACCGGGTGGCGAGGGGATCGACGTCTCCGACCTGACGGGCAAGGCCGGTGAGACGGTCCGCCACGACGAGGTGTGGACGCTCGGTGTCGGCACTGGCACTGCGAGCGACTACCGCACGGCCGGCGCGGCCCTGGTGCGCGCGCTGAGCGGTGAGGACGCCCCCAAGAGCGCCGATGTGCTGCTCACGCCCGATTTCGACGCCGAGAAGGTGCGCGCGTTCGTGCTCGGCGCGGCGCTCGGCGGGTACCGGTTCAAGGTCACCGGTGAGGAAGGCCCGAAGCGGCTCGGCTCGCTGCGGTTGATCACCGGCGACACCGGGTTCGAAGAGGTGCTGACGTCGGCCGCGCTGAAGGCTCACGCGCTGGCCACCGCCACCTCGCTCGCCCGTGATCTCGCCAACACCCCGTCCAACGTCAAGGACCCGCGCTGGCTCACCACCACGGCCGCCAAGCTCACGGAGAAGATCGACGGGCTGTCCGCCACCGTGCGCGACGAGAAGTGGCTGCGGCAGCAGGGCTTCGGCGGCGTGCTCGCGGTCGGTGGCGGGAGCGCCCGCCCGCCGCGGTTGCTGGAGCTGACGTACGGCACCACCGGCCCGCACCTGGTCTTCATCGGCAAGGGCATCACGTTCGACACCGGCGGCATCTCGATCAAGCCCGCCGACGGCATGCATCTGATGCGCACCGACATGGCCGGCGGCGGCGCGGTGATCTCCGCGCTGATGGCCGTCGCGCGCCGGCAGCTGCCGATCCGGGTCACCGGGCTCGTGCCGTGCGCGGAGAACCACGTCAGCGGCACGGCGTACCGGCCGGGCGACGTCGTGCGGCACTACGGCGGCGCGACCACCGAGGTGCAGAACACCGACGCCGAGGGCCGCATGGTGCTGGCGGACGCGATGGCGTACGCGGTGAAGAACCTCAATCCGGACCTGATCGTCGACGTCGCGACGCTGACCGGCGCGATGAAGGTCTCGCTCGGCCTGCGCACCGGCGCGGTGTTCACGGCCTCCGCGGAGATCGCCGCGAACGTGATCGACGCGGGTGCGCACGTCGGTGAGCAGTGGTGGCGGATGCCGCTGCTGGAGGAGCACGTCGAGGCCGTCACCAGCGAGATCGCGGACTACAAGCAGTGCCCGCCCGGCCCCGGCGGCGTCACGGCGGCGCTGTTCCTGCAGAAGTTCGCAGGCCAGGTGCCGTGGGCGCACCTCGACATCGCGGGCCCGGCGCGCTCGGAGAAGGTCTACGACGAGGTCGTCGCGGGTGCCACGGGCTTCGGCGCGCGGACGCTCGTCGAGCTGGCTGAAAAATATTCACGTTAATACCTACGATCGGCCATACGAGACGGCGAAGTTCCACGGCATGATGTGAGCGCCTTCACACCGTCGTAGAGGAGCGCTCGTGTTACTTCGCCTGGCTCTCGCCGTCTCGTTGGTCATAGCGGCCATAACCCCCGCGACCGCTGCCGGCCCCTGGTGGGAACCGGTCGCGAGGCCCGCGCAGGACTCGCAGATCAACGTCACGGGCGAGCCGTTCCAGGGCACGGACGGCGCGGGCAAGGTCCGCGGGTTCGTCGACGCGCACAACCACCTGATGACGAACGAGGCGTTCGGCGGCCGGTTGATCTGCGGTGAGGAGTTCAACGAGCAGGGCGCGGCGGCGGCGTTGAAGGACTGCCCCGAGCACTACCCGTTGGGCCTCGGCGCGTTGTTCGAGGCGATCGTCACGAACGACTTCGACGGGCACGACCCGGTGGGCTGGCCGACGTTCAAGGACTGGCCCTCCTACAAGACGGTGTCGCACCAGCAGAACTACTACGCCTGGCTGGAACGGGCGTGGCGCGGCGGGCAGCGGGTGCTGGTCCAGGACCTCACGAGCAACGCGACGCTGTGCGTGATCTACCCGTTCAAGGACAAGCCGTGCGACGAGATGGCGTCGGTCCGGCTGCAGGCCAAGCGGACCTACGAGCTGCAGGCGTTCATCGACAAGATGTTCGGTGGCACGGGCAAGGGCTGGTTCCGCATCGTCACGTCGTCCGAGCAGGCTCGCGACGTGGTCAAGCAGGGCAAACTCGCCGTGATCCTCGGCATCGAGACCTCTGAGCTCTTCGGCTGCCGTCAGCTGCTCGACCTCCCGTTGTGCGGCAAGGGCGACATCGACCGCGGCCTCGACGAGGTCTACGCGCTCGGCGTGCGCAGTGCGTTCCTGTGCCACAAGTTCGACAACGCGCTGTGCGGCGTCAGGTTCGACTCGGGTGTGCAGGGCGGTGTGCTCAACGCCGGTCAGTTCCTGCGCACCGGCACGTGGTGGAAGACCGAGAAGTGCACGGGACCGCAGCAGGACAACCCGATCGGCGTGGCCGGGCCGAACGCGCTGATCCCGGCGAACGTCGTGGCTCCGAAGTACGACGACGAGAAGCGCTGCAACACCCGAGGCCTGACGTCGCTCGGCGAGTACGCGGTGCAGGGCATGATGAACCGGCACATGATGATCGAGATCGACCACATGAGCGTGAAGGCGGCCGGTCGCACCCTGGAGCTGGCCGCGCAGAAGCGCTACCCCGGCATCATCTCCAGCCACAGCTGGATGGACGCGCAGTGGACCGAGAAGGTCTACCAGCTCGGCGGGTTCGTGGCGGGCTACGACAGCGACGCGCCGGCGTACGTCGCCCAGGCGGCCGCGGCCGAGCCGTTGCGCCGCAAGTACGACGTGGGGATCGGGTTCGGCAGCGACTTCAACGGCGTGGGCTCGCACCCGTCACCGCGCACCGGCGTGACCTATCCGTTCCGCAGCTACCCGGACGGTCCGCTCGTCGATCGGCAGCGCACCGGCGACCGGGTGTGGGACATCAACACCGACGGTGGCGCGCACGTCGGCCTGCTGCCCGACTGGATCGAGCAGATCCGCCAGGTCGGCGGGGATCAGCTCGTGCAGGACATGCTCGGTGGCGCTGAGTCGTATCTGCGCACGTGGTCCGGATCTCAGCGCTGGACGGCGTGAGTACGCAGCGCGTGGTCGCGGAACGCGCGGACCGCGGGCGGCAGCGGGTGGTCCTTCAGCCAGGCCAGCCCGAAGACGCGGCTCGCTCGCGGGGACAGCGGTAGTTCCCTGAGCCCGGCAGGCGGTGTGGTCTCGGCGTGCGTCAACAGCGCGACGCCGAGACCCGCCGCCACCAGGCCACGCACGGTCTCGATCTCCTGGCTCTCGAAGGCGATCCGCGGCGAAATTCCGGCGGCCGCGAACATGTCGTCGGTGATCTGCCGCAGGCCGTAGCCGTGTTCCAGCAGGATCAGCTCCTCGTGCTCCAAGTCCTTGAGCCGCACGGACTTCCTGCTCGCGAGCCGGTGCCCGACCGGCACGACGACGATCAGCTCCTGTTCGAACAGGACGACCGAGGAGAACTCCGGACCGTCCGGCGGCGGGGCGACCAGGGCGAGGTCGATCTCGCCCTGCCGCAGCTTCTCGACCACGGTGTAGCGGGCGTTCTGGACCAGGCCGAACCGCACGTGCGGGTGCTCGGCGCGGAAGCCGCGGACCAGTTCCGGCACCAGCGACCGGCCGAGCATGTGCAGGAATCCCAGCACCACCCGGCCCTTCTCCGGGTCGAGCTCCTCCTCGACCTCGCGCAGGCCGTGTTCCAGTGCCGCCAACGAACGCGTGGCCGCCTCGGCGAGGAGACGTCCGGCGCGGGTCAGGCGGACCCGGCGGCCGGTCTTCACGATGATCGGCGCGCCGAGTTGCTCGCCGAGTTCCGCGAGCCAGCGGCTGACCGTCGGCTGGGGGAGCCCGACGCGTTCTGCGACACGGGTCACGTGCTCGTCGGCGGCAAGCGCTTTCAGCACCGCCAGCTTCGGGGCCAGCTCCAATTCATCCACGAATTGATTCTCACCTATTTCCGTATTGGACGTATGGCTTAGCGTCGAATGCGTGAACAGGTTGACCGCGTCCATCGCCGCGTCCGGGCTCGCGTGCTTCGCGTTGCTGTACGCGCCGCAGCCGGTGCTGCCGCAAATCGCCGCGGAATACGGGCTGGGGCCGGGCGGCGCGTCGCTCGCTCTCTCAGCCGCGACGCTGGCGTTGGCCGTCGTGGTCGTGCCGATCGCGATGCTGTCCGAACGGGTCGGGCGCCGGCGCGTGATCGTGGTCAGCGTGCTGCTGGCGGGGGTGCTCGGCGTGGTGCTGCCGTTCGCGCCCGACTACGACGTCTTCCTGCTGCTGCGGGTGTTGCAGGGCATCGCGGCGGCCGGGGTGCCCGCGGCGTCGATGGCCTACCTCGCGGACGAACTGGACAAGAGCGAGCTCGGCGCCGCGATGGGCGCCATGATCGCGGGCAACAGCACCGGCGGCATGCTCGGCCGGCTGCTGTCGGGGATGTCCGCGGACTGGCTGGGCTGGCGCGGGGCGATCCTGCTCAGTGGCGTGGTCGGTCTCGTCGCCGCATTAGTCGTCGTCTTCTTCCTGCCCCGTGCGCAGGCGGCGCCGAAGCGGGCGCCCCGCGGGATGAAGGCGGCGCTGAAGGACCCGGTGCTGCTCTCGTTGTACGTGGTCGCGGTGCTGATGGTCGGCGCGTTCGTGTCGTTCTACAACGTGGCGAACTTCCAGCTGTCCGGTCCGTCGTGGCTGGAGTCGCTGGTGTTCCTCTTCTACGCGTTCGGCAGCACGTCGGCGGCGTTCGCGGGCAGGCTGTCCGACCGGCTGGGACGCGGGCGCGCGTTGCTCATGGCCATCGGGGTCGTGGCAGTCGGAACCCTGGCGAGCCTGCTGTGGGTGCCGCTCGGCCTGGCGATCGTGACCGCCGGGTTCTTCGCCTCGCACGCCGTGGCGAGCAGCTGGGTCGGCGCGCGGGCACCGTCCAACGCTCGCGGCCACGCGTCCGGGCTGTACCTGTGCGGGTTCTACGTGGGCAGCAGCATCGGCGGCACGTCCGGCAGCACCGCTTACGGCGAGTGGGGCTGGGGCGGTCTGGTGCTGGTGATCATCGGCTGGCTGGCCTTGGCCGCCATGCTGGTGGTGTGTTCACAATCCTCACCGGTCGATTTCGCGCCCAGTGGACACCTCGCGGCACCGCCCCCGCGCCCCCATATGCCCGATATGAGGGCGCGGGGGCGGCACCACGAGGCGCCCGCCTGGACACGAAATGGACCGGCGAGCGTTGATGAACACACCACCAGTTCAGAACTCCAACGCGAGGGTCATGCGCGAGTCGACCGGCGAGATCAGCTGGCGGCCCAGGCGGGGCAGCTCGACCGCGCCCTCGTTGAGGCCGACCGAGACCGAGCGGGTGTCCGCGGGGATCTCGACCACGATCGCGAACGGCAGCGGACCGCCGTCGTAGCGGGCTCCGACCTGCTTGGCGGTCGAGCCGTCCGGCAGCTGCACGGTGATGAGGTCCTTGGTCACGTTGCCGCCCGCGGTGTCGGGCAGGTCGCCGGTGGCCTCCAGCCGCACCTCCAGCAGCGCCTTGTCCGGTGCGGAGATGGTGGCGAGGTCGTACTGGCTCTCGCCGAGCTTGACCGGGCGCTGCCTGCCGAGCTTGACGCCGGTGACCTTCATGCCCATCGCGCTGCCGCCGAAGCGGATCTTCTGGGTCTGCTCCTTGAACTGGTTCGGGCCGGCGGCGCGCTGCAGCACGCGCGGTGAGTTGTCGGTGCGCTTGCCGGTCGGGATCTCGACCTTCTGGTCGAGTGACTTGGCGCCGAGCGAGCCGAGCGCCAGCGTCTCGGTGCCCTCCTGCGGGTCCGGGACCGTGTAGACGACGAACACCGAGCCGTTGGACGGGAGGCGGTCGGCCGGCAGCAGCTGGCGCTTGCCGGGCACCTCGAGGGCGAGCTCGGACGGCTGCGGGGCGAAGCCCTGCCAGTTCGTCCGCAGGAAACCGCTGTCGGTCTCCCAGAGCTTCTCGACCTTCATCCGCATGACGCGCAGGCGGGATCCCGGTTCGGCGCGCAGCGTGCCCTCTGCGGTGTACCAGATGTCCGGGTTCGCCCAACCGGTGACCGCGGTGGCCAGCAGGTCGTCGCGCAGCTTGATGTCGGCGTTGCCGAGCCCGAGATCGTTGTTGGGGCGCTTGCCGTCGTCCGGGAGCACCGCGAGGAAGTCGCGGCCGGCGGTCAGGTCCTGCTGCTTGCTCGGATCGAACTCCTTGCCGTCGGTGCGCACGAGCGTGCCGGAGGGGGTGCTGCGATTGCCTTTCTCCGGCACCTGCGGTGACTGCACCTCGTAGCGGACCTCGTCACCGCTCTTGTTGACCTCTTTGAGCGGCACGGGCACCCAGTCGGTGGACGCACCGGTGCCGGGGACCTGGACCGGTCCGCACCAGAGCTTCTTGTCCACCTCGGCGTCGACGCCCGTCTTGGCGAACCAGCAGCTCACGGCCGCCGCGCCCGCACGTGCCACGTAGCCGTACTCCAGCGTGTACGAGAGCTGGGCCTCGGCCTGTGCCTGCAGGTCGGAGGCGTCGGCGAGCTTCATCCCGTCGACCCTGAGCTGGACCGCCGCGGGCTTCGTCGCGGTGGATGTGCCGCACGCGGTCAACGCCAGGAGGACCGACAGACCCAGCACCGCAACACGCACAGTCCTCGCGCCCCTCACCAGTTGAAGCCGAAACGTCACTACTGGTTAAAGGCGGCGTTCACACCTTGGGGTTGCCCCAAGCGAGTGTGACTCAAATCACGCTGCGGTAGACCTCGACTGTCTGCGCGGCCATCGTCGACCAGGAGAATTCCTGCTCAGCGCGCTTGCGTCCGGCGGCGCCGTAGCGCTTGGCGCGCTCAGGATCCGAAATAAGTTCATTTATGGACTGGGCCAAGCTGTGTCGATATGTCGACAAATCGCGCTCGTCGTAGTGAACGAGGAGCCCGGTCTCACCGTGCGCGACGACTTCGGGGATGCCGCCGACGTCGCTCGCGACGACCGCCGTGCCGCACGCCATCGCCTCCAGGTTCACGATGCCGAGCGGCTCGTAGACCGACGGGCAGACGAACACGGTCGCGTGGCTGAGGATCTGCCTGACCTCGGCGGGCTGCAGCATCTTCTGGATCCAGAACACGCCGGACCTGGTCTTGGACAGCTCTTCGACGGCCAGCCGGGTCTCCTCGGCGATCTCCGGGGTGTCCGGCGCGCCCGCGCACAGCACGATCTGCGCGCTCGGGTCGATCTCGTGCGCGGCCGCGACGAGGTGGCCGACACCTTTCTGCCGGGTGATCCGTCCCACGAACGCCACGATCGGCTTCTCGGGATCGATGCCGCGGGTCGTGAGCGCGTCCGTCTCGGTCACCGGGTGGTACGCCGTGGAATCGATCCCATTGCGCACCACGTGCACCTTCGCCGGGTCGAGCGCGGGGTAGGCGTCGAGCACGTCGGCGCGCATTCCCTCGCTCACGGCGATGATCGCGTCGGCGTGCTCGTACGCCGTGCGCTCGGCCCACGACGAGATCCGGTACCCGCCGCCGAGCTGCTCGGCCTTCCACGGCCGGCGCGGTTCGAGCGAGTGCGCCGTCACCACGTGCGGGATGCCGTGCAGGAGTTTGGCCAGGTGACCGCCCATGTTGGCGTACCAGGTGTGCGTGTGCACCAGGGTTGCCCCCGCGACCGCCGCGGCCATCTCAAGATCCACCGCGAGCGTGCTCAGAGCCGCGTTCGCCTGCTCCAGGCTGTGGGGTGGGTTGTGGGCCGAGGCGTCTTTCCTGGGTGCCCCGAAGCAGTGCACGTCGACGTCGACGAGCTCGCGAAGATGGGGCACGAGGAATCCCACGTGCACACCAGCGCCGCCGTAGACCTCAGGCGGGTACTCCCGCGTCATGAGCGCAACTCGCACGCACCCACCGTAGATCACGGCGGTACTTGTTGGGACAAAGCCGTTTGCGTCTGGTTGAAGCTCGATCGCACAGATAGGGTCACATACCGTGAAGGGGCAGCCGCACGTTCTCGGAATTGTGCTTGCCGGTGGTGAAGGCAAGCGCCTGTGGCCACTGACGGCCGACCGCGCGAAACCGGCTGTGCCCTTCGGGGGCAACTACCGGCTGGTCGACTTCGTGCTGTCGAACCTGGTCAACGCGGGGCTCGCGAAGCTCTGCGTGCTGACGCAGTACAAGTCGCACTCACTGGACCGCCACATCTCGACGACGTGGCGCCTGTCCAATGTGCTCGGTCAGTACGTGACACCGGTCCCGGCCCAGCAACGGCTGGGTCCCCGCTGGTACACGGGATCCGCCGACGCGATCTTCCAGTCGCTCAACCTCGTCCACGACGAGAAGCCGGACCACGTGGTCATCTTCGGTGCGGACCACGTGTACCGGATGGACCCGGGCCAGATGATCTCGCAGCACGTCGAGTCCGGTGCGGCCGTGACCGTTGCCGGTATTCGCGTGCCGCGGACCGAGGCCAAGGCGTTCGGATGCATCGACAGCGACGCCTCCGGGAAGATCACGCGCTTCCTGGAGAAGCCGTCCGAGCCGCCGCACGTGCCGGACGATCCCGATGTCACTTTCGCTTCAATGGGCAACTACATGTTCACCACCGAGGCGCTTTTGGACGCGCTCCGGGGCGACGCGTTGAACCCCGACTCGGACCACGACATGGGTGGCGACATCATTCCCATGCTGGTGGACCGCGGGAAGGCGCACGTCTACGACTTCCAGGACAACGAGGTTCCCGGCGCCACGGACCGGGATCGCGGGTACTGGCGGGACGTCGGGACGATCGACGCCTATTACGACGCGCACATGGATCTGGTTTCGGTCCATCCGATATTCAACCTGTACAACGAGTTGTGGCCGATTCGCACCGCCACTCCGCCGTTGCCGCCGGCCAAGTTCATCGCAGGCGGGTCCGCTGAGGACTCGATGGTCGGCCCGGGTTCCATCATCTCCGGGAAGATTCACGGGTCGGTGATCTCGTCCGACGTGACCGTCGAGGTCGGGTCGGTGGTGCAGGGGTCGGTGCTGTTGCCGGGGGTCCGGATCGGCAAGGGCGCTGTGGTGCGGCGGGCTATTTTGGACAAGAACGTCGTGGTGCCGGACGGGGCGTTGATCGGCGTGGACGCGCCGATGGACCGTGAGCGCTACACCGTTTCGGCCGGCGGCGTCACGGTCCTCGGCAAGGGCGTCCGGGCCTACTAGCAGCCGACGATCTTGATGTCGTCCTGACCCTCGAAGCGGCGGCCGTCGACCGTGCGGCCCACGAGGGTCGCTGTCGTCATGCCACAGGTCAGGCCGGTTTTGGTGGTGTCGAACTGGCACACCAGATCGGCGCGGCCGTCGTCGTTGACGTCCTCACCCGGCGATCCACACCGGACGAAGCTCGGTTCGAGGCCGGTGGCGCCGAACGTGAGGCTGGTCCGGTCGACCTGGGTGACCGCGTTGAACTCGGCCGTGGACAGGATCGCGACCGGGATCAGGCCCTCCTTCTTGACGTTGATCGAGCTCGGGAAGCTGCGCGGCTTCACGTCCGGCGGCACCCAGCTGATCGAGCGGACGTCGTTCGCCCGGTTCGTGTCCTCGGGATGCGGTTCGTCGGCGCTGATCACCGCGCTGGTGGACAGCAGGTGCCTGCGGTTCTGCGTGCAGGACACCGCCCAGTTCTTGGTGAACGTCGCGGTCGTGCCCGCGTTGAGGACGTGCGTCTGCTGCTGACCGGTGTTCGGGGTGATCGTGCAGTCGGCAGGGGCTCCGAACGTCACCGTGGTCAGGGTGTGCACGGCGTCGGCCGGTCCGGCGTTGGCCACGGTGACCTTGCTGGTGCAGTCGAAGGCTTGCGGCTGGTACTGGCGTTCGGTGCAGGTCAGTCTCGTGTCGGTGACCGCGAGATCGGTGCGTTCGAACACCTCGACGCGGTCCGTGGCGGTGCCGTCGTTGTTGGTGGTGTCCGGGTCGATGACGTGCAGGTGGTCGAGCACGGCCTTCGACGACGCCGTGAAGTCGTGGTAGCTGCGGTTCGCGCAGGTCACCTTCCACGTGGACGAGACGGTGACCGGGTCCTTGTAGAGCGAGGTGTCGTGGCTCGTCTGGCCGCTCGGCGTCAGCGTGCAGTCGGCAGGGCCGGTCAGCCCGAGCAGGACGTGGGTGTTCGCCGGGCCGTGCGTGCCCATGTTGACCGCGACGGCAGTGACGGTGCATTCGAACTGGTCGCGGACGTAGGTGCGTGTGACGCAGTTGAGCTGGGTGCTCGCGACGCCGACGTTCGCGTCGTCGATCACGGCGATCGTGGCGCCGGTTGCACGGTGGTTGCTGGAGTCGTCCGGATCGGTCACCCCCGCCGTGGTGATCCTCAGGTCGTTCCTGAACTCGAACCGGTGGAAGCTCGGGTCGTAGCAGATGACTTCGACGTCGAAGACCACCTCGACCGGCCGGCCGAGGACGAGTTGGCGTGACTGGGGTGCGACGGCGCTGACCTGGCAGTCCGGCGGGCCGGAGCCTGACATCACGTCATCGACGTCGATCACCGGTGCGGGCCCGCGGTTCTCCAGCACAGCGCGGACGTGCAACGTGTGAGGCTCGTCCGCGGTCATCTCGGCCGGCGGGTCGACGAACTCGAAGGCGACCTTCACCGCGTCGGCCGCGGTCTCGACGTTGCCGAAGTCGCGGCCGTCGAACCTGGCGTCGCCGATGTTCGGGGCCACGTTCAGGGTGTGGCGCTCTGGACCGCTCGTGCGGGTCCAGCCGTCGCGGCTGTCCTCGGTGAGTGCGTAGTCGCCGGGCAGTTGGCCGTCGAGCCGGAACTCGTAGTAGCCGTTGCCGTCGGTCGTGGTCGTGGTGACCGCGCCGGTGCTCTGACCTGCGTCGGAACGGTCCCGGTGCAGCGTGATCGTCCAGCCGGCCAGGCCTTCCTCACCCGCGTCGCGCACGCCGTTGCGGTTGGCGTCGTGGTACTTGTGGCCGCTGATCACGGGCACGGGTTTGCCGGACTTGTCCAGCGAGAAGTTGCCGCAGGGCAGCGCGATGAAGCTGCCGCCGTAGGTCAGCGTCCTCAGGGTGACCGGTTGTTCGGCGAACGAGCTGAGGACTGTGTGGTACTGCTCCTGGCCGGGCGTGCACGGCACGTCCTGCGGCATGTCGACCTTGCAGCCCGACCACTGTTCCGCATTCGTGTGGAATTGTCGGTTGCCGACCGGCGCGTACCAGACGAAATTGCGGTCGAATCCACGCCCGAGGTAATAGGACTCGGCCTCGCGGATGTTCTGCGGGGTGAGTTCGGTGTGAATTCCTGGGTCGATGATGTAGGTGTCCCTGCCGCACCCGGAGTGGACCATGTCGTCGCCGTTTCCCCAGCACGGGGTGGTGGCAGCGGCGGGCGTGGCGAGGCCGATGAGTGGTATCGCGGCAGCCGCCAGCACGGCGAGAACTCTTGTTGGTTTCACCTGAGCCCCTTTCGGGGAATGGACGATCCCCGACCTGTGGAGGGCATGTCGAATTGCCGTGATGCGCTGTTACCGCATCACTCAGGTGGTCCAACTACGATTCTTATCGGCGCACTCAGGGTTTGCGAGCAGCCACCAACAGCCCATCGCCCAGCGGCAGGATCACCGGAACAAGCCGGTCGTCCTCCTTCACGAGGCGTGCGATGTCGCGCATGGCCTGGGTCGACTCGTCCCGCTTGCTCGGGTCCACGACCGCGCCGTGCCACAGGACGTTGTCGAACGCGATGACCCCGCCCGGCCTCAGCATGCGGACGCCGTGCTGGAGGTACTGCGGGTACTCGGGCTTGTAGGCGTCCACGAACACGAGGTCGTAGGCCGCGTCGGTCAGGCGAGGGAGGACGTCCAGGGCCTTGCCGATGATGAGGCGGGTGCGGGACGGGGAGATGCCTGCCGAGGCGTAGGCCTCGCGGGCCGCGCGTTGGTGTTCCGGGGCCACGTCGATCGAGGTCAGGATGCCGGACTGAGGCATGCCTGCCAGCAGGTAGAGGCCGCTGGTTCCCGCGCCGGTGCCGATCTCGACGACCGCGCGAGCTTGGAGTGCGGTGGCCAGGAAGCGCAAAGCAGCGCCGCCACCTGCGCCGATGGGCACGCAGCCCAGTTCCTGACCGCGTGCTCGGGCGGCCAGGTGCACCTCGTCCTCGGGGAGGTACTGCTCGACGTACTCCCGCAGGGCCGATTCCGTCGTCACAGGGGGCAGGTTAGTGCCACTTGTGCCCAAAACGGGTGAACGCGGCCCGAACCGAGATTCTCAGGGTGCTCTCAGCCTGCTCTCACGATCGTTTAAAGGGAGCAGGAGAAGGTAATGAAGCAACAAGCCAGGCTCTGGGCGGGAACAAGCCGGACCCGCCGTCCGTTGAGCCGCATAAGGGTCGCCGGGCGGCCCACATGGAGGTGCCGAAACACCTGATGCGCACGCAGTCGAGTTCGCCGGAGGCCGTCGCGCCCATCGAGACGGCCGACTGGACGCCGCCCTCGTGGGACTCCATCGTCCGCGAGCACGCGGATCGCGTCTACCGGCTCGCGTACCGCCTGACCGGCAATCAGCACGATGCCGAGGACCTGACCCAGGAGACGTTCATCCGGGTGTTCCGGTCGCTCGCGTCGTACAAGCCGGGCACCTTCGAGGGGTGGCTGCACCGCATCACCACCAACCTCTTCCTCGACATGGCACGCAGGCGTTCTCGCGTGCGCATGGAGGCGCTGCCCGAGGACAACGACCGCCTCGAGGGTGACGACCTGTCCCCCGAGGAGATCTACGACGAGAACCATCTCGACCCCGATCTGCAGGCCGCACTGGACGAGCTCCCGCCGGAGTTCCGCGCCGCCGTGGTCCTGTGCGACGTGGAAGGCCTTTCCTACGAGGAGATCGGCGCCACTCTCGGGGTGAAGATGGGTACCGTGAGGAGCAGGATCCATCGGGGCCGCCAGGCTCTGAAGGTCGCGCTCGAACGTCGTCGTCGGGAATCGTTGCTGGAGGACTCTGCATGACCGACCTCCGTGGTTGGGGCCTGCCTGAGCAGCATCTCTTGCCGGATGCCGTGGTCGCTTTCGTGGACGGAGAACTGTCCTCGGTCGCCCACGAGCGAGCCTCCGCGCACATCCAGCGCTGCGGCTTCTGCGCCTTCGAGACCTACACCCAGCAGCAGGCGCGCTCAGCTGTGCGCACTGCCGCTGCGCCGACGGCGTCCGCGTCGTTGCTGGACAGGCTCGGCGCCATCCCGCAGGAGGTCGATCTGCCGTCCGCTCCGGACGGGCTCGCGATCACCGAGGACGGACAGTTCGTCGCCGTGCAGCGCACCGACAAGCCCGCGTTCGGCTCCGGTCCGGTGCTCGGTTCCTCCAGACCCCTGGGCAGCAACGGCTGGTTCAGCGGCCGTCGCGCGCGTCAGGGCGCGGGTGTCGTGGTGAGCGGGATGCTGCTCGGCGCGCTCGCGTTCACGTCGACCGACACCGACGCACCCGCTTCGCCTTCGGTGCCGCAGAACGCCCGCGCGGTCTTCGCGACCACCCCCTGACAGCCATTTCACCGTTCGTGAGGCACGCTGTACCTCAGCACTCCTAGCGGAAATTCGGGGAGAGATGAGCCAGCAGTCGCCCAACGGCCAGACGTCCACGCCCGTTTCCGGAGTGGACGACGGAGCGCATCGCAGGCTCCGGCCACGGCCACTGGTGCAGCCGCCGGTCGACCCCGCGTACGCCTCCGCTTTCGGTCGCCCGGACGGTGTCGACACCGCGTTCGCCGCGCGCGACGTGCCCGTTCCCGCCGTCGAGTCGGCGCCGCCGCCTCCGGAATCCCTCGTCACCGCCTTCGGCCGGCAGGGCTCGCAGGAGCTGTTGCAGCGCCCGCCGCAGCCCGTTTCCGACCCTGATCCGGAGATCGACCCCGTCTTCTGGGGCGACAAGCCCGCCGGTGACCCGTGGCGCGACCCCGCGTCCGGTGCCGTGATCGGCCCGCCCGCCGTGGGTGAGGACCCGCCGGGCGAACCCGAGGCGAAGGCCCCGCCGGGTCCGCAGCTGAGCGTTCCGGAACTGATCTTCGGCCGGCGCGTGAAGCCGGCCGCTCTCACGTTGCTCGTCGTGGTCGCGCTCCTGGTCGGGGCCGCCGGCGGTCTGGTCGGCTGGCTGATCGGCCGCGCGGGCAACCCGCTGACCGACTCGACCGTGACCCTGGCCGAGGTCGAGCAGGGCAAGGAGCGCCCTGCCGGTTCGATCTCGGACATCGCCAAGCGCGTCACCCCCAGCGTCGTGTCCATCGAGTTCAAGGGCGCGAACGTCGCGGGCGTCGGCTCCGGCGTCGTCATCGAGGCCGGCGGCTACATCCTGACCAACGACCACGTCGTCGCCCCGGCGGCGCAGGACTCGTCGGCCAAGCTCAGCGTCGTCTTCACCGACGGCACGCGCGCCGCGGCCCGCATCGTCGGCCGCGACCCGAAGACCGACATCGCGGTCGTCAAGGTCGAGGTCACCAACCCGACCGTCCTGCAGTTCGGCAACTCCGACGAGCTCCAGGTCGGCGACAGCGTGATCGCCATCGGCTCGCCGCTGCAGCTGTCCAACACCGTCACCGAGGGCATCGTCTCCGCGCTGCACCGCCCGGTGACGGCGGCGGGCGAGAACGGCGGTCCCCAGGTCACCTACGACGCGATCCAGACCGACGCGGCCATCAACCCTGGCAACTCGGGCGGTGCGCTGGTCGACTCGCGCGGCGCCCTGGTCGGCATCAACTCCTCGATCCGCACCGAGACCGGTGGTTCGGTCGGCCTCGGCTTCGCGATCTCCGGCAAGCAGGCCCGCAAGATCAGCCAGGAGCTGATCCGCAACGGTTCGGTGAAGCACGCGGACATGAACGTCAACGTCAAGTCCGTGTCCGCGGAGACCTCCGAAGGTGCCCAGGTGCAGAACGTCCCGGCGGGTGGGGCGGCCGCGGCGGCCGGCATCCAGGAGGGCGACGTGATCACCAGGGTCGGCGACCGCATGGTCCGCAACGCCGCCGAGCTCGTGGTGGCCGTGCGCGAGCACGAGATCGGCCAGACGGTCCAGGTCGTGCTGGCCCGGCAGGGCCGTGAGCTCAAACTTGACGTGACATTGAAGAGCGACTGACAAGTAGGCTGGGGCCCGTGTTCGAGAACATCGGATGGGTGGAGATCCTCATCATCGTCGTCGCGGGTCTCTTCATCCTGGGGCCCGAACGCATGCCTGCCGCGGCAGCCTGGCTCGGCAAGACCGTGCGCCAGGTCCGCGAGTACGCCACCGGCGCGCGCGAGCAGCTCAAGCAGGAGATGGGGCCGGAGTTCGAGTCGCTCCGCAAGCCCCTGGAAGACCTGCGGGAGCTGCGCAACTTCGACCCGAAGCGCGCGGTGACGAGGCACCTGTTCGATGATCCCGAGCCGACCAAGTCGAACGGCTACCCGACGCCGTCCACGCCGCCGGCACCGGAGCAGCGCCCCCTGGCCCCAGGCGAGCGCCCGCCGTACGACCCGGACGCGACCTGATTTGCTGGAACGCGGGGGCCCTGCGTTACGTCGTGGTTTTGGCTGGTCAGAGATGGTGGGCTAGGAGCGGGAGAGCTCGAGCT
>NZ_JBEXPJ010000063.1:0-42509 GCF_040611995.1 Lentzea sp. NPDC006480 | reverse complement strand
TCCGAGGCTGACGATCACCGCGCTCTGGTCGAAGGACCGGGCGGAGGACGGCGAGCTCGTCACGGTCACGATCACCGTCGGGAACCCGTCCGACTCGGTGCGCACCCGCACCGTCACGACCGTTCCGTCAGGTGACCTTGTAAGCCCGGATCACCGATTGCTCGACGGTGTTGCCCCGCGAGTCCGCGGCCTTGGCGCGCAGGGACATGGTGCCCGCGCCCGCCGGGTGGTCGATGAACGCGTTGTCCCCGATCACCAGGGCTCGGCGCCACGTCTTGCCCTCGTCGAGCGAGTAGTCGACGTCGACGTGCCGGATCCTGCCGGCGCCCTCCTGCTGCTGCACCGACAGCGCGATCCGGTGCGTCCTGCCGCCGGGCAGCGAGTCGTTGTCGTCGAGCTTCGGCGTGAACCTGACCACCGAGATCGGCAGGGCGGCGCGGACGTCACCCGCGCCGGCACCGGAGCGGAACGTCCAGGCCGCCGACACCTTGGTGCTGAGATCGGCGTAGCCCGAGCGGTCGACGGTGACCTCGGCGCGGTAGTCGGCGGGTGCGGCGGGCAGGTCGTCGAAATCGGCGATCCGGGCAGGCGACTCGCCGACCAGCACGCCGTCGCGGTGCAGCGTCGTCCTGATGGAGTCGACCGGACCGCCACCCCAGCCGCCGTTCGAGTCGGCCGTCATGGACGTCATGAACGACATGTGACCGCCCGTCCGCGTGGCGTCCGGGACGATCTTGGACAGCGACGGCCCGAAGACCCCGAAGAACTCGCGTTCGGTGTAGGACCGGTCCGGCTGGTAGCGGCGCAGGTTCGAGATCATCACGGTGGTGAAGCCGTTCGGCGGAGGTTGCACCGTCAGGTACGACTCCCACCTGACGTTCCTGGTGGTGACGAACTCGACCGCGGTCCTGTCCGGCGGCACCGGGTAGATCACCGTGCCGGTGCGCAGGCCGCGGTCCGTCGTCGGGTACTCGCCGACCATGGCCCAGGCGTCCTTCGCGAACGGGCCGAACTTGTGCTCGACGCGCGCGAGGTCCTGCTTGCGCGGCGCCCCCGCGAAGCCGGTCGGCACGCGGCCGTCGACCGTCAGCGCCAGGCGGTAGAACGTGGTGTCGTCGGCCGCGGCCACGCTGTGCGTGATGAAGAGCGTCGACAGCTGGTCGGCGGGCAACGGGCCACCGATCTGCGCCGTGCGGAAGTCCCCGAACGCCGGCGACGACAGCGAGGTGCGCTCGACCTCGTAGTTCCCCAGGACCCGCCGGAAGGTCGCCTCGCCGACGGTGTCGGTCGTGGGTTCGGGGGCGGTCATCGAGACCGGCTTCGCCGTCCGCGCGTCGAACGTGACCGAGGTGTCCCCGTTGACCACGAGCTTCGGCTGGACGATGAGATCCGCGCTCTGCGCCACCTCGTCGGAGAACTCGGTCTCCGTCACGTAGGTGCCCTTCGGCACGCGCACCTTCCCCGGCCCGTCCGGGCCGAACAGGAGCAGGTACTTCCCGGTGTCGAGCCCTTCGACGGACGTGACGTAGGTGCCGGGCCCGCCACCGTTGCGTTCGATGTACGACAGCGTCACGTCGTAGCTCTCGACCTCGCGGTCGATGCTCACGAGCGTGCGCACGGACTGCCCGTCGGCGGTCGCGGTGACCTGCCCGCTGAACGCCGCGTCCTTCGTGCCGACCCTGGTGTCGCCGGTGACCGTCACCGACGCCTTGCCCTTGGCGGGCACGGTGATCTTGGTGGCGCTCAACGAGAACAGGCCGGCCGGCGCGTCCGAGTCGATCCGCACGTCGGCTGTCACGGCCTGGTCGGTCGGGTTGACGTAGGTGATGTCCTTCGTCACCGGCTTGTCGTCACCGTGCGGCCACTGCTGCGTGCCGAAGTTGATCGTGATCTGGTCCGCGAACACCTGCGCCTTGATCGCCTTGGTCAGATCGACCCGGCCCAGGCCCTGGTCGAAGATCGTCTGGTTCGGGGCGGGTTTCGCCGTCCCGGCGAGCGCGGCCTTGAGCTGCGCGCCCTTCCACTCCGGGTGCTGCTGCTTGAGCAACGCGACCGCGCCCGCGACGTGCGGGGTGGCCATCGACGTGCCGGAGTAGGCGACGTGCCCGGTCGTGCCCGCCTCGGCCGCGACGATGCCGACGCCGGGTGCCGTGATCTCCGGCTTCATCCCGCCGTCACCGGTACGCGGGCCGCGGCTGGAGAACCAGGCGATCTTGTCGTCGCGGTCGACGGCGCCGACGGTCAGCGCCGCGTCCGCCGAACCGGGGGAACCGATGGTCTCCGGACGGCCGCTGTTGCCCGCCGCGATCACGAACAACGTGCCGTACTGGGCGGACAGCCGGTTGACCGCTTCCTCCAGCGGGTCGATCTCCGGGCCGTCGGTGCCGCCGAGGCTCATGTTCACGACGTCCGCGCCGTTCTCCACGGCCCACCGCATGCCTTCGAGGATCCAGGACTCCTCGCACCCGGTCTCCATGCAGACCTTGCCGTCGAGGATCTGCGCGTCCGGCGCGACACCGCGGTATTTGGCGTCGGTGCTCGCGATGGTGGAGGCGACGTGCGTGCCGTGCCCCTCGTTGTCGGTGTTGTCCGGGTCTTCGGTGAAGTTCCGCTCCGCCAGCTGCCTGCCCTTGAGGTCGGGGTGGTTCTCGTCGACGCCCGTGTCCAGCACGGCGACCTTGACGCCCTTGCCGGTGAAGCCCGCCTGCCACGCGGCGGGGGCGCCGATCTGCGGAACGCTGTGGTCGAGTGTCGGCTTGCGCAGCCCGTTCAGCCAGATCTTGTCCGTCGTGGTGCGCAGGGCCGCCCAGCTCTGGGCCGTTCGCGCCGCGAGCACGCCGTGCCCGCCGATGATCAACGGCAACCGGTCGCGGTAGCCGAACTCCAGCAGTTGCGTGACGTCGAACAGCCTCTGGTCGAGCTTGTCCGCGCGCAGCAACGCGATGGCGTCGTGCGGCAGGACGACCGTGTGCCTGCCGGTGCCCCGGTAGACGGAGAACCGGGCGCTCTTGCGGCCCTCGCCGGGCTGGACGCGCGCGACCCGGCCGTCGGGCGCGAGGGTGACCTGGTCACCGGTGATCAGGGTGACGGTGTTCGCGGTGTCCGGTGTGGGTCCGGCAGCGGGCGCCGCGAGCGCGGGGGCCGCCGCCGACCCCGCGATCACGGCGAATGCCAGTACCGCTGCGGACAACCTGGATCGGCGATGTTTCAACAGGGACCTCCCGGTGAACCGATGCGCACGTTCTTCGCGACGGCCGGAAGGTCTTTACGGTAACGACGATTCTCTCAACGAGAAGATCCGAAATTACGGCAAATGCAGTCAGAACCGGGAATTTTCCCAGTTCTGACTGCATTTGAGGAACTGCGGCTCAGCCGACGGTGACGGCCGGGGACTCGCCCTCGACCGGCTCCATCTCCTCGGCGATGCGCATCGCCTCTTCGATGAGGGTCTCCACGATCGCGTGCTCGGGCACGGTCTTGATGACCTTGCCCTTCACGAAGATCTGGCCCTTGCCGTTGCCGGACGCCACACCCAGGTCGGCCTCGCGGGCCTCGCCGGGACCGTTGACGACGCAGCCCATGACGGCGACGCGCAGCGGCACCTCCATGCCCTCCAGGCCCGCGGTGACCTGCTCGGCGAGCGTGTACACGTCCACCTGGGCGCGGCCGCAGGACGGGCAGGACACGATCTCCAGCTTGCGCGGGCGCAGGTTGAGCGACTGGAGGATCTGGTGGCCGACCTTGATCTCCTCCACCGGCGGGGCGGACAGCGAGACGCGGATCGTGTCGCCGATGCCCTGCCGCAAGAGCGCACCGAAGGCCACGGCGGACTTGATGGTGCCCTGGAAGGCCGGGCCGGCCTCCGTGACGCCCAGGTGCAGCGGGTAGTCGCACTGCTCGGCGAGGAGCTCGTACGCGCGCACCATGACCACCGGGTCGTTGTGCTTGACCGAGATCTTGATGTCGTGGAAGTCGTGCTCCGCGAAGAGCGAGGCCTCCCACATCGCCGACTCGGCCAGGGCCTCCGGAGTGGCCTTGCCGTACTTCTTCAGCAGACGCGGGTCGAGCGAACCGGCGTTCACCCCGATTCGAATCGGGGTGCCGTGGTCCTTCGCGGCGGCCGCGATCTCCTTGACCTGGTCGTCGAACTTCCGGATGTTGCCGGGGTTCACCCGAACCGCGGCACAACCGGCCTCGATGGCGGCGAAGACGTACTTCGGCTGGAAGTGGATGTCCGCGATCACCGGGATCTGCGACTTGCGGGCGATCGCGGGCAGCGCGTCCGCGTCGTCCTGCGAGGGGCAGGCGACCCGGACGATGTCGCAGCCGGACGCGGTGAGTTCCGCGATCTGCTGCAGCGTCGCGTTGACGTCCGACGTCAGGGTCGTCGTCATCGACTGGACGGAGACGGGGAACTCGCTGCCGACACCGACGTTGCCCACCATCAGCTGCCTGGTCTTGCGACGTTCCGACAGCACCGGCGGCGGCAGTGCCGGCATTCCGAGCATCACGCCGTCACTCATGGGTTTTGCACCTTTCGTAAATCACTGCAACCTGATCGGGTTGACGATGTCGGCGGTCACGGTCAGCAGCGTGATGGCGCCGCCGATGAAGATGACCACGTAGGTGAGCGGCAACAGGCGCATGTAGTTGACCGGGGCGCCGGCGGGCTTCCCGCGCAGCTTCCGAATCCAGTCTCGCACCCGTTCGTAGAGGTTGACGGCGATGTGACCACCGTCAAGCGGGAGAAGCGGCAGGAGGTTGAACACACCCACGAAGAAGTTCAGGCCCGCGAGCATCAGGATGAAGAACGCCCAGAGGCCGCGCTCGGCCGCGTCGCCGCCCAGGCGGGAGGCGCCGACCACCGAGATCGGGGTGTCCAGGTCGCGTTCGCCGCCGCCGATGGCCTTGACCACCGCCGGGATGCGCTCCGGGAAGCGCATGAGGCCCTTCCAGGTGTTCACGAACATGTCGCCGGTGAACGAGAGCGCGGCCGGGACCGCGTCGATCGGGCCGTAGGTGAAGGCCTGCTGGACGATCACGCCGATGGCGCCGACCTGCTTGACCTCGACGCCGCCCTTGCCGTCGGAGATCTGCCGGGTGACCCGCGGCACGTCGACGGTGAGGGTGATCTCCTTGTCGTCGCGGAGCACCTTGAACTCGTTCGGGCCGGTGAGGTCGCGGGTGACCTTCTGCATGTCCGACCACGTCGCGATCGGCTTGCCCGCGATCGAGACGATCTGGGTCGCCTGCCTTGAGGCCCGCGTTCTTGGCCGGGGACGGGGCGCCGGCGGGGCACGGCGCGTCGAACGGCACCGTGTAGTCCTGCACGCAGTCGGAGACCTGGGCGAGGACCGGCACGTCCTTGTTGTTCGGCAGGCCCAGCGACATCGCGAGGATCAGCAGGATGATGAAGCCGAGCAGGAAGTGCGTGATCGAGCCCGCGCTCAGGACGATGACGCGCTTCCAGACCTTCTGCTTGTAGAACGCGCGCGGCTGGTCGTCCGGGTGGACCTCTTCCAGAGCGGTCATGCCGGTGATCTCGCAGAAGCCGCCGGCCGGGATCGCCTTCAGGCCGTACTCCGTCTCACCCTTGCGGAACGAGAAGAGCTTCGGGCCGAAGCCGATGAAGTAGCGGGTGACCTTCATGCCGAAGGCCTTGGCGGTCAGCAGGTGCCCGAACTCGTGCAGCGCGATGGACACCGCGATGCCGAACGCGAACAGCAGCAC
The DNA here is from genome assembly GCF_040611995.1 of Lentzea sp. NPDC006480. Lineage (NCBI taxonomy): Bacteria > Bacillati > Actinomycetota > Actinomycetes > Pseudonocardiales > Pseudonocardiaceae > Lentzea > Lentzea sp. NPDC006480. Next base: position 36,779 of record NZ_JBEXPJ010000063.1, on the reverse strand, counting down.
CCCGAGGAAGTTGATGAATGTCGCCACGAGAGTTCAGTTCCTTCCAACCAGCTCGCGGGCACGTGCGCGTGCCCAGTCCTCGGCGGCCAGGACCTCCGCGACGTCCGCGGGGTCGTTGTGCCAGTCATTCGCCTCGCCGAGAACCTGGCCGATGGTGTCCACGATCGACAGGAACGACGTCTTGCCCGCGACGAAACCGGCCAGAGCCTCTTCGTTCGCGGCGTTGTAGATCGCGGGCAGGCATCCGCCCGCGGTTCCCGCCTGCCGCGCCAGCTCGACCGCCGGGAACGTGACGCTGTCCAGCGGTTCGAACGTCCACGAGGTGGCGGTGTCAAAGGTACAGGCGGGCGCGGCACCGGCGACGCGCTCGGGCCATGAGAGACCGAGTGAGATCGGCAGGCGCATGTCCGGCGGCGACGCCTGGGCCAGCGTCGAACCGTCCGTGAAGGTCACCATCGAGTGAATGATGGACTGCGGGTGCACCACGACGTCGACGCGGTCGTAGGGCACGCCGAACAGCAGGTGCGCCTCGATCAGTTCGAGCCCCTTGTTCACCAGGTTCGCCGAGTTGATCGTGACGACCTGGCCCATCGACCACGTCGGGTGCGCCATGGCCTGCTGCACCGTGACGTCATTCAGTTCGGCGCGAGTCTTGCCGCGGAACGGCCCGCCGGACGCCGTCAGCACCAGCTTGTGCACCTCGTGCGCCGTGCCACCGCGCAGGCACTGGGCGAGCGCCGAGTGCTCCGAGTCGACCGGCACGATCTGGTCCGGCTTGGCCGCCTTCAGCACGAGCGGCCCGCCCGCGATGAGCGACTCCTTGTTGGCGAGCGCGAGGGTGGCGCCGGTTTCGAGAGCCTTCAGCGACGGCTCGAGCCCGCGCGAGCCGTCCATGCCGTTGAGCACGACGTCCGCGGGGCAGGCCTCGATCAGGTCGACCATGCTGGTCAACGTCTTGACGCCGGGTACGTCAGCGCCGTTCGCGACGGCGACCGTGCCGACGCCGAACTCGGCTGCCTGCTCTTTCAGCAGGTCGAGCTGACGTCCGCCCGCGCCGAGCCCGACGACCTGGAAGCGGTCGCGGTTGCGCCGGATGACGTCGAGCGCCTGGGTGCCGATGGAGCCGGTCGAGCCCAGGATCAGGACAGTGCGTGGAGTACTCATCGCCCCTCATTGTTCCGGAGAGTGCCTGAGAGCCCGGCACAGCCCGTTACTTTGATAACGGAGTGGTTTTGGAGGCGTGAAGTCGCCAGTTCGGGGGCATTCCTCCCGCGACAAGCGGATGGAAGGAGACTCTCCGTGGGCATCCTCGGATGGATCGTGCTCGGTCTGCTGGCCGGCGCCATCGCCAAGGCGATCATGCCTGGCCGTGACCCCGGCGGAATCATCATCACGATGCTGATCGGCATCGTCGGGGCGATCCTCGGCGGATTCATCGGATCCGCGCTCTTCGGGACCGACCTCGGCACGTTCTTCGATCTCCGTACGTGGCTGCTGGCCATCGTCGGGTCGTTGATCCTGCTCGGCATCTACCGCCTGGTAACGGGTAGGCGAAGCCGCGTGTAGCCGTACGAGACGTTTGAGGCCGTTCGGGTGACCCCCGGACGGCCTCTCGTCCTATTCGCTCTCCTCAAGCCAGGCGACGACGGAGCTGACGAACCCGGCTCCGTGCGCCAAGGGCCTGCCGGCGAGCACCGCGTGCAGGTGCTCTGCCCCGACCGAGTTGTGCCAGGCCAGCGCACGCCGGTAGGTCTCGTCATCGGTGGCACCGCGCAGGACGTCCCAGCCGTGCCAGCTCGCGACCAGTGCCGCGTCGATCGCGGGGTCGGACAGGGTCGCCAGGTCCCAGTCGAGGACGCCGGCCAGCTTGCCGTCCTCGCCGAAGTGGACGTTCGGGCCGCCGAGGTCGCCGTGGACGAGCCTCGGCGGGACGTCCTCGAACGCCAGCAGCGCATCTACCCCGCGCCGGACCCGGTCACGCCACTTCGCGGGCAGGTGCGGCACGACGTCGTTCAGGATCTCGGCCCATCCCACGCCGTCGGCGTACCGGCGCGGCACGTGCAGCACGGCCGCGAGCTCCGGCGTGATCTCGGCCTCGCGCAGTGCCTCGAAGAGCGGGCCGAACGCCGCCGGATCCCCGATGCCCTCCGGCAGTCCGTCGCCGTCGATCCACGAGATCGCGACGGCCGTGCGTTCGCCGAACGTCGTCACCGGGGTGAGCACTTCCGGCACGGCGAACGGCAGCCCTGCCGCCGCGACGGCGCGGAGCTTCTCGACCCGGCGCGGCATCTCGGCGGCGCCGCTGGGCCGCTTGCTGACGCGGACGGCGGCGACACCGGGCAGCAGCACGACGTGGTGCATGTTCCCCTTCTCGGCGAGGCGTGCGGTGCCGAGACGAGCGCCGGGGACGAGTGCCTCGGCGATTTCCAGCAGATCGGCGGGAACCATCAGCTCGCGAGCCCCGCGTCCCGCGCCAGCAGCGCGGCCTGCACCCGGTTCGTCAGCCCCAGCTTCGCGAGCAGCCGCGACACGTACGTCTTCACGGTCGCCTCGGACATGTGCAGCTTCGCCCCGACGTCCGCGTTCGACATCCCCTGCCCGAGCAGCGCCAGCACCTCGACCTCGCGCTCGGTCAGCCCGGCGACGGCCTTCTGCGCCTCCTGCCGCTTCGGCTGCCCGGACGTGGCCACCATGCCGACCACGCGCGAGGTGACCATCGGCGACAGGTACGCCTCGCCGTTGTGCACCGCGCGGACGGCTCGCAGCAGTTCCTCGGGCGCCGAGTCCTTCAGCAGGAAGCCCGCGGCGCCGTCGGACAGGGCGCGGACGATGTTCTCGTCCTCGCCGAACGTCGTCAGCATCACGACCCGCACGGAAGGTGCGACGGTCCGCAGCTCGCGCGCGCACGCCAGGCCGTCCATCCGCGGCATGCGGATGTCGAGCACCGCCACGTCGACGCGGCGCTCGCGGACGATCTGCACCGCCTCGCGGCCGTCGCCCGCCTCCGCCACCAGCTCGATGTCGTCGGCGGTGCCGAGGATGGCCTTGATGCCGGCGCGCATCAGCGGCTCGTCGTCGGCGATGAGCACCCGGATCATGAACCAGTCCTCTGCACGTGGATCTTCTTCTCCACCAGCTTGCCGTCTCGGAAGCAGAAACGCACCACTCGGGTGCCTTTGGCGAGATACGACTGCTCGTCCGTGACGTGGTAGACGCACCGTGCGCCCGGCGGTTCGGGCGAGGCCTGCGACTGGCGCTCGCCGTTGCCGATCAGGGGTTCGTCGCCGGACGGCAGCAGCGCCATCACCTCTGCCTCCGACTGGCCCTCGTGGATCTTGTCGAGGTCCTCCTGCTTCACCACCTTGGTCACCGGTTGCGCGCCGAGGTAGGTGAAGCCGCCGATGATGACGGCCAGCACGATCGAGGCGCCCGCGATCGAGCCGACGCCCGCCCACTTGCGGATCGACCGCGGCGACTCCGTCTCGTCGTGCTCGTCCTCCGGCTCGTCCGGGAGCGCGGTCTCCTCGTACGGCAGCACGGCGGCGATGCGGAAGCCACCCGACGGCAGCGCACCCACGTGCAGGATGCCGCCCGCCACGCGCACTCGTTCGGTGAGCCCGATCAACCCGACGCCTGGTTCACGGACCGATGAGTCGTTGCGCGACGGGTTGTTGCGCACCTCCACCACGAGCGCGTCCGGCTCGTACTTCACCGTCACCTGCACCGCCGCCCCCGGCGCGTGCTTGGCGGCGTTGGTCAAGCCCTCTTGTGCCACGCGATACGCCGCGTGCGACACGCGTGACGGCAACGGATGCGCCTGCCCACCACGCACCAACGACACCAGGACGCCGGCCTTGCGCGCGTCGCCCACCAACGAGTCGATGGACTCCACGGTGCGTGTGGCGGGGTCGTCGTCAGGGCCGTCCTCTGCCCGCAGCACGCCGATGATCGCCCGGAGTTCTTCCATCCCGGTCAACGCCGCCGAGCGCAGCACGCCGATCGCCTCGCGCTGCTTGTCCCCCAGCGACGGGTCGAGTGCCAGCGCGCCCGCGTGCACGGAGATCAACGACAGCCGGTGGCCGAGGCTGTCGTGCATGTCCTGGGCGATGCGGCTGCGCTCCCGCAGGCGCACCTGCCGGGAGAGCATCCGGTGCTCGATCGCCATCCGCGCCTCGCGGTCCCGCATCGCCTGCACCAGCGCCTCGCGTTGCGCCAGGTAGCGCCCCACGAGGAACGGCAGCGCCACGCCCACGCCGAAGATCGTGATCAGGATGAGCATGCCGTAGACGGGCTCGATGTCGACGGGCCGCGCGTCCCAGTCCCACACCAGGATCACGACGACGAACGTGATCGCGGTCGACACCACCGCCTTGACCCACGACTCGATCCGACGGCCGGCCGTGTAGCTCAGCACGACCATCAACGCGGGCCCGAGGAACGGAATCGCCGCGCCGCCGATCATGACCGCCGCCGGGAACACGTGCCGCAGCGGCAACAGCACCAGGTAGCAGGCGATGTACCCGGCGAGCAGCCAGCCGGTCGCCTTGTGCTCGCCCCACGGTCCTGGCCACAGGTCCAGCAGTACCGCGGCGAGGATCACGATCGCGTCGCCGAGGACCCGCACCGGGGTCAGCGCCTTGAGCCGGGCCAGGGTGTCGGCGCGCAACGCCTCGGCCCTGGTCCGCACAGCAGTAATCACGCCCTCAAGCTACGAGACGTCCCATGTCCGCGCGGCACGCTGGAGTATCGAATTCGCGCGACGAAAGTTGACGCGCCGCGTGGAAGCCCTTCGACCAGGTTCGAAGGACGCTCCCGGCAGACGCCGGCCTCGGCATGCTCCGCGTCCCGCACATCACTTCTCACAGGGGGAAAGATGAGAAAAGCATTGTGTGTGCTGTTGGTCGTTGTCGGGGCCTTGGCCGGCCTGGTGGGCAACGCCACCGCCGACACCAGCTCCACGGCCGCGGCCCGGCCCGGCGCAACGGGCTTGGCGCAGACGTCCGGCTCCGGCGTCGGGGCGCAGGCTCTGAGCTGCACCGTCAGCAACCTCTGCGTCTGGCCGGTCACCGATGGCAGCCGCAACCGCTGCAGTTGGCTGAACAGGGACAACGACTGGTGGAACACGCCCGTCGTGTGCAGCTGGGCGTCCAGCCAGACGGTGAAAGCCATCTACAACAGGGGCACCAGCACGAGTTTCAGCGGTGTCTGCCTGTACGCCAACGCGAACTACACCCACTGGCTGTACTACGTACCCCAAGGCCAGCAGTTCGTGCCCGGACCCCAGTACATCGTCCGGTCCCACCGCTGGGTGAGTTCCGGTAACGAGTGCTTCAACTCCTAGCCGACGTCGTGGAGGGTCATCCCGCCGGGTCGAGTGAGTGCGCTCAACGCGGCGGGGTGGCCCTCGGCCACCTCCACCTCTCGGGAATGAACGAGTGCTTCGCCTGACCGCCGCGCTCACCGTCCCGCGGTGAGCACCCGCAGTCCCAGCGGTGTGATGACGTGCCGGGCGAAGTTCTCCTCGCGCTCGGTCGCGATGAGCCCGGCCTCGCGCAGCACTCCGGTGTGATGGCTCACCGTCGCGGGCGCGACACCCACCTGCTTCGCCAGCCTGCTGGTCGTGCACCCGCCGACCACCGACCGCAGGATCGCCGCCCTGGTGGCCCCGAGCAGCGCGGTCACGTGGTCACCTGCCCGCCCGGCTCTCAGCCGGGACTCGGGCCGGATCGGGCACACCAGCGCCCGCGGATCCCCCAGCACCACCTGGTGGCGCACGGCGAAGTAGCACGGCACCAGCACGAGTCCCCGTCCGCCGAGGTGCAGGTCGACGTCGTGCGGGTGGTCGACGGACAGCACCGGCGGTTCCCAGCGGGTCGCGGGCCCGAGCACGCCCAGCAGCCCTTCCGCGCCGTGGTGCAGGTGCTGCTGGATCCCCGCGGCCACCTCGGTGCACAGCCCGTGCTCGATCGCGGGTAGATGTGGCTCGATCACGGACCTGTAGTAGACGAGCAACGCCTGGCGCGGCGGCCCGAGCGCGAGGTCCTGCGGCGTCATCGTCACCACGGTGTGCAACGCCATCCGCAGGTCCTGGTCGCGGGCGGCGAGCTCGCGGACGTGCCGCCGCCACGGACCGAACGACAGGTCGTCTTCTCGTTGTTGCAGGATCTGCGCGCTGCTGAGGATCTCCCACAGCAGGTCGGTCTCGAGCTTCAACCGGGTGTGCGCGAGGTCCCGATCGGTGAAGTGGACACGCAACTGCGGCACGTCGCCCCCAAAGAGCTGCCGGTGTCACCACCGGAGAAGTCTTCCGCACCCGCGCGGAGATACAGCCCTGTCGGGAAGAGTTAGACCAGCCGCGCGGCCGATCCCGCCTTCCGGGCCCGCCACGACGCGATCACCACACCGGTGATCAGCAGCACCGCCGTCGCCGCCACCATCAACGTCGACAGCGCCACGATCTCCGGCGAGATCCCGCGCTTCGAGGCCTGCGCGTAGACGAACACCGGCAGCGTCGTCGACCCGACACCCGTCAGGTACGAGGAGATCACGACGTCGTCGAACGACAGCAGGAACGCGAACGCCGCTCCCGCGACCACCGCGGGCGCCACCAACGGCAGCGTGACCGTCCGGAAAGCCACGAAGGGCGACGCACCGAGATCCGCCGCGGCCTCCTCCATCCGAACGTCCATTCCGGACACTCGCGACCGCACGACGACGACCACGAAGCTCAACGAGAACGCCACGTGCGCGAACAGCAGCGCGCCGAACCCGAGTGGAATCCCGGCCAGCTTCACGAAGAACCCCAGCATCGCCACGCCCATGACGACCTCGGGCACCACCAGCGGCAGCGACAGCAGCACCGTCCACAGCGCGCGGCCGGGGAACGCCCGCCGCAGCCCGAACGCCGCCAGCGTCCCGATCACGGTCGAGATCACCGCGGACACCAGCGCCAGCTGCAGGGTCAGCTGCAACGACTCCAGCACGCGCACGTCGTCGAACAGTTCGGCGTACCACCGCGTCGACAGCCCGCTGATCTTGCTGAGCGACCGCGAGGAGTTGAACGACGCGAGCCCCAGCCACCCGATCGGCGCGTAGAGGAACAGGAACACGAAGGTCACGACGAGCCCGAGCGCCCACGGACGACGGTTCACAGCACCTCCTCCCCTCGCCGCCCGCGCAGCAGCAGCACGAGCACCACCAATACGAGTAGCAGCACGGCCATCGCCGAACCCAGTGGCCAGTTGTTGCCGCCGCGGAACTGGTCGTCGATCACCGACCCGAACGTCGACTGGTCGACACCGCCGAGCAGCTTCGGCGTCACGAAGTCACCCGCCGCGGGCACCAGCACCAGCAGCGAGCCGGCCAGCACGCCCGTGAACACGCCAGGCAGCACCACCCGGAAGAACGTGGACATCCGCCCGTGGCCGAGGTCGAACGACGCCTCGACGAGCCGGAAGTCGAACCGCTCGCACGCCACGTAGAGCGGCAGCACCATGAACGGCAGGAAGCCGTACGTGAGCCCCAGGACCACCGCGCCGTGCGTGAGCAGAAAGCCACCGTCGCGCCCCAGCCCGACCCAACCGAGCACGGTGTTGACCAGGCCCTCGCCGTCCAGCAGCGCCTTCCACGCGTAGATCCGCGCGAGATAGCTCGACCAGAACGGGATCAGCACCGCCGCGAGCAGCACCGTGCGATACCGGCCGCCGTAGCGCGCGATGAACCACGCCAGCGGGAAACCCAGCAGCAGACAGGCGGCCGTCGTCGCCACCGCGTAGACCAGGGTCCGGCCGAAGATCGGCAGGAACGCCGGGTCGAGCGCCCTCAGGTAGGCCTGAGTCGTCCACGGCAGCACCGCACGGGCGACACCCGTGTCCCGCGTGGCGAAGCTGAACTCGACGACGACCACGAGCGGCGCGATCAGGAAAATCCCCAGCCACAGCCCGGTGGGCGTGAGCAGGGCGTTGGCCTTCAGCCAGCGTCGCAACACAGACGCAGATCATGCCATGCGAACATTCGTGTACCGTTGTGAACATAGTGTTCACCTGCTCGAAGTCGCCACATCGGTGCTGCTCAGAGACCCGACGGCGTCGCTGGGCGACGTCGCGAAGGCGGCCGGTGTCGGCAGGACCACACTCCACAAGCGTTTTCCCACCCGATCGGCGCTGATCAGGGCGCTCGCGAACGACGCGCTGGACCTCGCCGAGTCCGTGCTGTCCCAAGTGGACTTCCACGCGGACGACGCCGTCGAGGACCTCGTCACGCGGCTGCTCGCACTCGGCCCGCGGGTGGAGTTCCTGATGCGCTTTCCCGGAATGGAACAGGACGTGGCACTGCACGCCCGAATCCTCACACTGGACCAGAGAGTGCTCGACCTGATCACCCGGCTGCAGGGCTCCCGCCTGCGCCGCGACCTGCCCGCGTGGTGGATCCTGCGCACCCTTTACGGCGGGCTATTCAACTCCTGGGAGGCGATCGCCGCCGGTCAGCTGGCGCCGCTCGACGCTCCCCGGTTCGTGCTGTCCACGTTGTTCGAGGGGGTAAGCGATGTTCGAACAGTTGACCGGCCATGAGGACCCACACCCGATCTACGAGCAGGTGCGCGCGCTGGGGCCGCTGGTGGAGGCGGGCGGCCAGTGGGTCACGACGAGCCACAAGTTGTCGAACAAGATCCTGCGCGACCGGCGTTTCGGCATGCGGTACACCGACGGCACCTATCCGGGTTTCGCCGGGCTGCTGCCGCAGTCGTTCCTGGAGCTGGACCCACCGGACCACACCAGGCTGCGCCGGCTCGCCATGCCCGCGTTCAGCCCGAAGAAGATCGACGAGTACCGGACCCGCGTCGAGAAGGTCGCGGAGTCGCTGCTCGACGACGCCGACGAGTTCGACCTGATCAGGGACTTCGCCGCACCACTGCCGATCGCGGTGATCAGCGACCTGCTCGGCGTCCCCGACGCGGACACCGCCGAGTTCGCCGGCTACGGCGCGCTCGTCGCCGCGTCGTTCGACAGCGGTGTCACGCCGGAGATGGCGCACGCCAACGACCAGGTGCTCGCGCTGTTCGAGCGGCTCATCACCGAACGCCGCGCCCGGCCCGGCGACGACGTGATCAGCTCGCTGGTGGCGGCCGAGGCCGAGCGGAAGCTCACCGCGCAGGAGCTGATGGGCACGCTGGTGCTGCTGCTCGTCGCCGGGTTCGAGACCACGGTGAACCTGATCGGCAACGGCGCCAAAGCCCTTCTCGACCACCCGGCGCAGTGGACGCTGTTCAAGGCCAATCCCCAGCTCGCGCCCGACGTCGTCGAGGAGACCCTGCGCTGGGCGCCGCCGGTGCAGCTGACCGGCCGCATCGCGCAGGAGCCGGTCGGCGAGATCGGCACCGACCAGATGGTCAACATCATCATCGGGGCGGCGAACCGCGACCCGGAGGTCTACCCCGAGCCACACCGGTTCGACGTCATGCGCGTGCAGAAACCGGAGCACCTGGCGTTCTCCAGCGGCATCCACTACTGCCTGGGCGCGACGCTGGCGCGCATGGAGGGCGAGGTGGCGTTCCGCACGCTGGCCCGCCGGGCGCCGGAGCTGCGCCAGAACGGGCCGGTGACGTTCCGCGGTTCCGTGACGATCCGGGGCCTGGCGAGCTTTCCAGTCAGCCGGTCTTGACCTTCGTCCAGGCGTCGGCGTACCGGGCTTCGGCCTCGCCGCCGAGGTCCTTGGTGAACGGCAGCTTCTTCAGCTGTTCCTCCGGCGGGTAGACCACCGGGTCGTTGAGCAAATCCTTGTCGATCAACGGTTTCGCGGCCGCGTTGGGGCTGCCGTAGCGCACCGCGTTGGACAGCGCCGCACCCGTGTCCGCACCGAGGACGTAGTCGATGAACCGGTGCGCGTTCCCGGCGTGCGGCGCGTCCTTCGGGATGACGAGGAGGTCCACATAGGACAACCCGCCTTCTTTCGGGATGGCGTAACCGATGTCGTCGTTGGCCGCCTTCGCCTGGAACGCGTCACCGGAGTACGCCTGCGCCAGCCGCACCTGGCCCGAGGTCAGCGGTTCGATCACGTCGGAGGTGATCTGCCCGAGCTTCTTCTTCAACGACAGCAGGAAGTTCGCCGCCTCGTCGATCTGCTTCGCGTCCGTGGTGTTCGGGTCGTGGCCGAGCTTGAGCAAGCCGAGCGCCAGGCCGTCGCGGGCCTCGTCGAGGATCGAGCTGCGACTCTCGGCGTTCGGCAGGTCGTAGGCGTCGAAACCGGTGACGTCGCCGCCGATCTGCGACTTCGAGTAGGCCAGACCCGTGGTGCCCCAGGCCCACGGCACCGAGTACTTGTTGCCGGGGTCGTAGTCCGCCTCGACGAAGCGCGGTTCCAGGTTCGCGAGATTCGGGATCGCGTCGTGATCGAGCGGCTGCAGCAGACCTGATCTGAGAAACCGGCGCAGGAAGTTGTCCGACGGCACCACCAGGTCGTAGCCGGCCTGACCGGACGCGATCTTGGCTTCCATCTCGTCGTTGGTGGAGAAGTTGTCGTACGTGACTTCGATGCCCGTGACGGTCCGGAAGCCCGGCAACGTCTCCGGCGCGATGTAGTCGGTCCAGTTGTAGAAGTTGAGCTTCGGCTCGTCCTGCAGGTTCACCGCCTTGGCGGCGTTCACCCCACCGCTGCTGGTCGGCGCCGGACCGACAGCGCACGCGGCGAGCGCGAAGTACGCCATCGAGCCCAGCATCGCGCGCCGGGTCACCCGCGGGCTGTCGGTGTCCCACAGCCGGGCGATCCGGAGCTCAGCCATCGGATTTGTCCAGCAGCACGGTGAACTCGGGATCCCAGGCCATCCGCACCGGCTGACCTGGCGCACCAGCGTCGTCGATGCGCTGGGCGTTCTGCACGAACGCGACCAGCTCGCCGCCGGGCGTGTCCACCACGAACTGCGTGGAGACGCCCGTGTAGACGACGTCCTGGACCACGCCCCGCAGCACGCACCAGCCCGTCGGCGGCTCGGCGGTCTCGTTGAAGAGATGCACCTTCTCCGGACGCACGGTCGCGGCGACCTTGGCACCGTGGCTGACTTCGCCGGTGAACCTGGCGCGCAGGTTCGTGGCGCCGGGAGCTGTCAGCGCGGCGAACTCACCGTCCACACCGGACACCTCGGCGTCGAGGATGTTGGACGTGCCGATGAAACCCGCGACGAACCGGGTGGCCGGCCGCTCGTAGACGTCCTCCGGGTAGCCGACCTGCTCGACCTTGCCCGCGTTCATCACGGCGATGCGGTGCGACAGGACCAGCGCCTCTTCCTGGTCGTGGGTGACGTAGAGGAACGTCGTGCCCACCTCGCGCTGGATGCGCATGAGCTCGATCTGCAGCTCCTTGCGCAGCTTGGCGTCCAACGCGCCGAGCGGCTCGTCGAGCAGCAGCAGTCGTGGACCAGCGGCGAGCGCACGGGCGATGGCGACGCGCTGCTGCTGCCCGCCGGACAGCTGCGTGGGCCTGCGCTTGGCGAACTGGGAGAGCCGCACCAGTTCGAGGTGCTCGCCGACGCGCTTGCGCAGCTCCTCGCCGCGGATCTTCTTGCGCTTGAGCCCGTACGCCACGTTGTCCCACACCGACATGTGCGGGAACAGCGCGTAGGACTGGAAGACGGTGTTGACGTCCCGCCGGTACGGAGGGACGCCCACCATGTCGTTGCCGTCGAGCTCGATGCGACCCTCGTCGGGGTCGACGAAGCCCGCGATCATGCGCAGGACCGTGGTCTTGCCGCAGCCGGACGGGCCGAGAACCGAGAAGAACTCGCCTTCGTGGACGTTCAGTGAGATGCCGTCCACCGCCACCTGGTCGGAGAAGCGTTTGCGCACCCCGTGCAGACCGATCTCGACGGGAGCGAACGTGTCCGGGGTGGAGGCCTCAGCGGGAGAGAAGCCGGTCAAGTCGAGGCGCCTTCGCAAGATCGGACGGGTGGGCCGCGCTGAGCGTAACGGCGCTCAACCTCGCTCGTCAGCCGAGCGCGCGCGACCTCACACATCCGCGCTCATCAACATGTGCGACGATGACCGCGTAATCCGGATGAGCAGTGGAGGAAACCGTGGCTTCGTCCTCGGAACTGGAGAAGCGTCCTGCGGTCGACCCGCACGAGGAGCCGTCGCACGAGTGGGGCTGGCACGGCTCGCTCCCCGGCGCGGTTCGCTGGGGTGGCATCCTCTCCGCGGTCTTCCTGTTCCTGATGCTGGTGTTCCGCAACCACCACGGCAACACCGAGAACATCTACCTGATCATCACGATCGTCGTCATCGTCGGCGGCCTGGTGTGGGACGCGGCCCGCAAGCGCACGTCCTGGCGCCGGTAGTCAGACTTCCAGCACGATCTTGCCCTGGGTGCGGCCCGTCTCGCCCAGGGCATGTGCTTTTCCGGCGTCCTGCAGCGGGAACGTCGCGTCGACGTGAACCTTGAGCGCGCCTCGGTCGACCAGCGCGGCGATCGCTTCCAGTCCCGCGCGGTCCGGTTCGACCAGGATCGGGCTGATCCTGATGTCCTCGCGGCTCACGCTGTCCACTCCGGACGGGACGCCGACGAACAGCCCACCGCTGCGCACCGCTTCCGGTGACGCGCCGCCGACCAGGTCGACGAAGACGTCGATGTCGTTGCCCGCGTAGTCGCCCAGCGTGTAGTCGATCACTTCGTCAGCGCCGAGGTCCTTCAGGAACGTGTGCTTGGGCTCGCGCGCGGTACCGATGACGTACGCGCCGAGGTCCTTCGCGATCTGGACCGCGAGGTGGCCGACGCCGCCCGCCGCAGCTGTGATCAGCACCTTCTGCCCCGGCTGCACGTCGGCGGTGTCCTTGAGGATCTGCCACGCGGTGAGCGCGGCCAGCGGGAGTGCGCCCGCCTCGACGTGCGTGAGGCTCTGCGGCTTCTTGGCGAAGTGCCTGCTCGGCGCGGTGACGTACTCGGCGTAGGCGCCCGCGGCGTGCGGGAAGCGCGGCATGCCGTAGACCTCGTCGCCGGGCTTGAGCGTCGTCACACCGAAGCCGACCTCCTCGACGACACCCGAGACGTCCCAGCCGTTGATGAACGGGAACGTCTGCATCCCGGCCATCCCGCCACCCGCCCGGGTCTTCCAGTCGACCGGGTTCACGCCTGCCGCGTGCACCCTGACCAGCACCTCCGTCGGCAGTGGCGCGGGCTTGGGGACGTCGCTGAGGGTGAGAGGGCCGTTCAGCTCGTTCTGGATGATCGCTCGCATGTGCACTAGCTTGCGAGACCAGGTCTCTGCTGGCAATTAGGCACTATCTTGTGCACTAGGTACCTGGTAGAAACTATGGCGTGATCAGGGACGTTTACCTCAAGCTGTGCCCGTGCCGCGACCTGCTGGACATGGTCGCGTCGAAGTGGACGGCGCTGGCCATCGGAGCTCTGGAGGACGGGCCCAAGCGGTTCGGCGAGCTCAAGCGCCGGTTGGACGGCGTGAGCCAGAAGATGCTCACGCAGACGTTGCGCACGTTGGAGCGCGATGGGCTCGTCACGCGGACGGTCTACCCCTCGGTGCCGTTGCGCGTCGAGTACGAGCTGACGACGCTCGGTCGCAGCGTCACCGAGCCGCTGGCCGCGTTGCGGTTGTGGGCGCAGCAGAACTACGAGTCCGTCGCCGAGGCGCGGGAGACGTTCGACAGCGCCGAGCCGGTCGGGCTCGAACCCGCTACGGCCCGCTGAGGACCCAGCCGAGCTGACCGTCGAGGTGCTCGTTCTCGCAGCTGCTGTCGAGTGCGTCGAAGTGCCTGGTGCCGTTGTCCCTGGTGCAGCGGTAGAGCGGGATGACGTGCCCTTCCGCGGGCGGGTTGACGAAGATGTAGCCGAGCGAGCCGAGCTTGCGCTGCTTGTCGCAGTCGAAGGCGACCGACGTCATGTAGTCGCCGGCGGTGCCGACCTGGCAGGCGTAGAGCTCGCGGGTGCCCGGTTCCTGGTCGGCCGCGACCCAGCCCGCGGGCCCGTCCAGCGCGTTGAACTGCGCGGGCTTGCCGGCGAAGCCTTCGGAGGTCGTGAAGTACCACTTGCCGTCGTTCCAGCGGGTGAGCGCCCGCGTCTTGCGCTTCGGCTTGGGCGCGGGGTTCGGCTGGGCCTGCGCCTGGGTGGACTTGGGCGTGCTCGACGCCTGCGCCTGGCTCGACGTCTGGCTGCTGCTCGGCGCCGCGGAACTGCTGCTGGGCGCACTGCTCGGCGTCTCGCTGGGCGGGGCCGTGGTGGTCGTAGCGGCGATGTTCTGCTGGGCGGCGGCGTTGCCCGGTTCGCTGCCCGGCCGCACGACCAGGAACGTGACCAGTGCGATCGCCGCGACTGCCGCGACCGCGCCGCTGACGATCAGGCCCGTGCGGCGCTTCTTCGGTTCGCCGAAGTCGTCGCGGGTCGGCTGCTGCGGCGTCACGTAGGTGGTGACGGGCTCGATGACGACGGTGCGTTCGGACGGGGAGCCGAGCTGGGCCCTGGTCTGGGCCGCGGTGAGGCGCTGAGCGGGATCCTGGTGCAGCAGCCCCATGATCACGGTCGCGAGTGGACCGCGTGCCCTTCGGAGGACCGGTTCGTCGTACATGATCGCGTGCATCGTGGCCGCGGTCGTGTCGCGCTGGAACGGTGAGTGGCCCTCGATCGCGTGGAACATGGTGGCGCCCAAGGCCCACAGGTCGCTGGCGGGCGACGGCGGCTGACCCGCGAACAGCTCCGGCGCCATGTAGCCGGGCGAGCCCATGATGCCGCCGGTGGCCGTCAGCCCGGGGTCGTCCACGGCCCGCGCGATGCCGAAGTCGGCCAGCTTCACCGTGCCGTCCGGCGCGACCATGATGTTGCTGGGCTTGACGTCCCGGTGCACGATGCCGGCCGAGTGGGCCGCTTCGAGCGCGCTGAGGGTCTGCAGGCCGATGCTCGCGACCTCGTCCTCGGTGAACGTCTTACGCGCCATGAGGTCCGTGAGCGTCGGCGCCTCGACCAGTTCCATCACGATGTACGTGACGCCGTTCTCGGTGATCACGTCGTGGATGGCGACGACGTTCGGGCTGTTCAGGCGGCCGGCGGTGCGGGCCTCGCTGAGCACGCGCTCGACCTCGGTCGTGCGGAGCTCCTTCAGCGCGACCCTGCGGCCGATGACCTGGTCCTCGGCGAGCCAGACCACGCCCATGCCACCCCGGCCGAGCTCGCGGATCTGGGCGTAGCGGCCCGCGATCACGCGACGACCCACCCGAACTGGAACTCCTTCGTGTAGCCCTCGCAGTTGTCCGTCACGGAGTCGAAGTGGTGGCCGCCCATGTTGCAGCGCCACAGCGGCAGCACGTTCACGTCCGCGGGCTTCGCGTCCTTCTTGAAGACGTAGCCGAGCGGGGTGGCGTTGGAGATCTGCTGCTTCTCGCAGTCGGACGCGGCCGAGGTCATGCGGTCCTCGGAGTTGTTGACCTGGCAGGCGTACAACGCCACGGTGTTCGGCTCGGACTTCGCGAGCAGCTTGCCGAGGCCGCCGGTGTTCTCCACGCTGAAGCCCGCCGGCACCGGCACGCGCGCGGTGCCGCTGTAGTGCCAGCCACCGCCGTTGCGGTAACGGGAGAACGCGAGCGTCTCCCTCGGTGGCTTCGGCGGCGCCGTGGTCGGCTGCGGCTGGTTCGGCGGCGGCTGACCCTGGGTCGGCTTCGGGCCCTGGCTGGACGACGGCGCCGCACTGCTGCTGCTCGGGGGCGCGCTGCTGCTGGACGGCGCACTGGAGGCGGTGCTGCTGGTCTGGCTCGTCGGCTGCTCGCTGGAGCCGGGGCCCTGCTGCGCCGAGGCTGAGCCCGGCGTGGTCGGCTTGAGCAGGAAGACGGCGGCGAGCGCGATCACCACAACAGCCGCCGTGGCACCGGCGAAGATGCCGATCTTCTTGCGGGACTTGGGTTTGTCGTCTTCCCAGTCATCGCGCGTCGGCTGGGGCGCGACGAAGGCGGTGACGGGTTCGATGACGACGGTCTGCTCGGACTGCGTGGGCGGCTTGACCGTTCTGGTGCGGTCGCTCAGCCGTTCCCGCAGCTGGGGCGCGGTGAGGCGCTGGGCGTCGTCCTGGGTGAGCAGCGACATGATCGTGGCGGCGAGCGGGCCCTGGGTGCGGTGCAGCACCGGCTCCTCGTACATGATCGCGTGCATCGTGGCCGCGGTCGTGTCGCGCTGGAACGGTGCGCGGCCCTCGACGGCGTGGAACATGGTGGCGCCCAACGCCCACAGGTCGCTCGCGGGCGAGGGAGCCTTGCCGGCGAACAACTCCGGCGCCATGTACCCGGGCGAACCCATGATGCCGCCGGTGGCCGTCAGCCCGGGGTCGTCCATGGCCCGTGCGATGCCGAAGTCGGCGAGCTTCACGCGTCCGTCCGGCAGCACCATGATGTTGCTGGGCTTGACGTCCCGGTGGATGATGCCCGCCGCGTGGGCCGCCTCGAGCGCGCTGAGGGTCTGCAGCCCGATGTCCGCGACCTCGTCCTCGGTGAGGCTCTTGCGGGTCATGACCTCGGAGAGCGTCGGGGCCTCGACGAGCTCCATGACCAGGTACGTGACGCCGTCCTCGACGATGACGTCGTAGATGCCGACGACGTTCGGGCTGTTCAGGCGCCCTGCCGTGCGGGCTTCGCGCAGCACGCGCTCGGTCTCGGTGGTCCGCAGTTCCTTGAGCGCGACCTGCCGGCCGATGACCCGGTCCTCCGCGAGCCAGACGACCCCCATGCCGCCCCGGCCGAGCTCTCTGATCGTCGCGTATCTGCCCGCGACCAGCCTCGCTGGTTCCCCCACGCGCGGCATGGTATCCGCACGCCCGCGCCGACCGGTTTCCTGTCCGGTTCTGTCCGCTGACAGCGCGTGTCCGATTCGCTACCGTCTTCATTGGTCTAGACCGCTTCCCTGTTCTTCACCTCTCGAAGGCGGTCCTGTGATGCCTTTAGCTGCCCTGCTCAGCGCATTGGCGCTGCTCACCCCCGTGGTCGACGACCTGCCGGCCGAGTTCCGCGAGCCGTCGGCGCCCGCGGTGTCGATCCAGTCCGTGGTCTGCGACGGTGACGGCGTGAGCGGTAAGCGCGTACAGACTGTTTATGTGCGCGGCGACCAGTCCGCGGACCGGTATTCCCAGTTCGTGGGCCAGTTCCAGACGTTCGCCGACCAGATCGACAACACGTTCGTCGAGGCGTCCTCACGTCTGGGCGGCGGCGTTCGACATGTGCGCTTCGTGACGAACTCGGCCTGCCGTGCGTCCGTGGACAACGTTGTCGTGCCGCAGTCCGCGATGTCCTCGCCGTCTCTCATCGCCGACCAGCTCGCCCTGCGCGGCTACAACCGAACCGATCGCAAGTACCTGTTCTGGCACGACTCCGACGGCTGCGGCGTGGCGTGGGGCGCACCGGGCGACGACCGCCCAGGTGCCGACAACGGCTACAACTCCGGACCTTCTTACGCCGCAGTGGGTACGGGCTGCTGGACGTGGCAGGCCAGCGGGCACGAGCTGCTGCACACGCTGGGCGCCGTGCAACGTTCCGCCCCGCACTCCACGGCCTACGGTCACTGCTGGGACGACCAGGACATCATGTGTTACGACGACGGCGGCATCCCGTCGCCGCCCGGTGGCCTGGTGAACGTCTGTCCCGGCGCGCCGGAGAACCAGATCGACTGCAACGGCGACGACTACTTCCACACCAACCCGGCGGCGGGTTCTTACCTGGCAACACATTGGAACGTGGCCCGCAGCCAGTTCCTGGTGTCCTCCTCCGGTGGTGGCTCGATCGTGGGCATCGGCGGGAAGTGCGTTGACGTCAACGGTTCCGGCACCGCTGACGGCACCGCTGTCCAGCTGTGGGGTTGCAACGGCAGCGGCGCCCAGCAGTGGTCGCGCTCCGGGGACACGTTGCAGGCCTTGGGGAAGTGTCTTGACGTGGCCGGCTCCGGCACCGCGAACGGAACCGTTGTGCAACTGTGGTCCTGCAACGGCAGCGGCGCCCAGGTGTGGTCTCGCGTGGGCACCACGTTGCGCAACCCCCAGTCCGGCAAGTGCCTCGACGCCTCCGGGGGCTCCTCGGCCGACGGCACCCGCCTGATCATCTGGACCTGCTCGGGCGGCGCCAACCAGAACTGGCAGCTCTAGCCGCCCCGGCCCCCACTCATGCCAGAGTGGGGGCCACTCAGGCATGAACCCGATGCTCGTCGCAATACACGACGTGCAGCCATTTCCAGTGCTGCCGATCCTCAGTGATCTCCGCACAACAGTGCGTACCTGGGCTCTCGTGCATGTGCCGCGGACAATCCTCGACGAGGCGTTTCAGCTGCTGTCCCCCGACGTCGAACGCGAACCTGCTCCCCACCACGAACACGGTGTCGGCCACGATCTCCCCGCGCAGCAGATCCCTGTTGTCCTTGCGATGCAGCCGCTCGTAGTCAGGCTCCTTCGGAAACCCTTGGCACACAACGGTGTGCGGCCGCCCGTTCCTGAGCTTGGCCCGCACCTGCTTCCACTGGGACAGCCGAAACCCGAGACTGTGGTGCACCAGCACCAGATCCAGCAGCGGCCCATCACTCCAGCGGCACTCGGCATCGCTCTGCTTGAGCGGCAAGTACACCAACGTCCGCGGCGACCGCATCGCGAACTCCCAGGCCATGGCGATCTCCCGCGCGGACGCCTTGTCCACACTCGCCTCCACGCCCAGGTACCCCTCGTACAACGGCGCGTGCTTGAGCGGCCGGCCGGGCTGCACCACCCGGTACTCGTCCCGCCCCAGCCTGACCGTGCTGACGAGCGTGCGCCAGCGTTCCCCTTCGAGCTTCATCGCGGGAAACGGTAGAGGTGGTGGCCGCTCTCAGCGACCGATTTCAGCCCTCAGCGGCGAGCTGACCGCAGGCCGCCGCGATCTCCTGGCCACGAGTGTCCCGCACCGTGCACTCGACACCCTGCTCACGAACCCGCCGCACGAACTCCCGCTCCACCGGCTTCGGCGACGCGTCCCACTTGCTGCCCGGCGTCGGGTTCAGCGGAATCAGGTTCACGTGCACCAGCTGCCCGAGGTGCTTGCGCAGCTTCTTGCCGAGCAGGTCCGCGCGCCAGCCCTGGTCGTTGATGTCGCGGATCAGCGCGTACTCGATCGAGACCCGCCGCCCGGTCTGGTCCGCGTAGCCGCGGGCCGCTTCCAGCACCTCGGAAACGTCCCAGCGCGTGTTCACCGGCACCAGCGTGTTGCGCAGCTCGTCGTCCGGCGTGTGCAGCGACACCGCGAGCCGGACCTGGAGCTTCTCCTCGGTCAGCTTCTTGATCGCCGGCACCAGGCCGACCGTCGACACGGTGACCGTGCGCTGCGAGATGCCCAGCCCGTCGGGCGCCGGAGCGGTGATGCGGTGGACGGCCTCGATCACGCGCTTGTAGTTCGCGAGCGGCTCGCCCATGCCCATGAAGACGATGTTGGAGAGCCTTCCCGGCCCGCCAGGAATCTCCCCGTCGCGCATGGCCGCGGCGCCCAGGCGGACCTGGTCCACGATCTCGGCGGTCGACAGGTTGCGCTGCAGGCCGCCCTGGCCGGTCGCGCAGAACGGGCACGCCATGCCGCAGCCGGCCTGCGACGAGATGCACAGCGTCGCGCGGTCCGGGTAGCGCATCAGCACCGACTCGATGAGCGTGCCGTCGTGGGCGCGCAGCAGCGTCTTCGCCGTGGTGCCCTCGTCGGTTGTGACCTTGCGCACGACCGTGAACAACGGCGGCATCAGGTCGGCGACCAGCTTCTCGCGCGTGGCGGCCGGGATGTCGGTCATCTCGGCCGGGTCGACCGTCAGGCGGCTGAAGTAGTGGTTCGACAGCTGCTTGGCGCGGAACGGCTTTTCACCAAGAGCCGCAACGGCTTCGGCGCGTTCGGACGGCGACAGGTCGACGAGGTGGCGCGGCGGCAGGCCGCGCTTGGGCGCGTCGAAGACAAGGGGAAGCGAGGTCATAGCACATCTAGTGTCCCACGAACTTCGGCAGCACAAGACCGTTGCATCGCGATAGGTTCCGATATATCGTTAGCGACATGATGATGAGACCACACCACAGAGAGCACCACCACAGGCATCGCCACGGTCCCTTCGGGGGCGGTGGCAGGGGCGGCCGCCAGAGGCGCGGCAACGTCCGGGCGGCGGTTCTGTCCTTGCTGGCAGAACGACCGATGCACGGCTACGAGATCATCCAGGAGATCGCCAGGCGCACCGGCGGCGTGTGGAGCCCGAGCCCCGGCTCGGTCTACCCGACGCTGCAGATGCTGGCCGACGAAGGCCTCATCTCCTCAGCGGAAGAAGGAGGCAAGAAGCTGTTCACGGTCACCGAACACGGCAGAACGGAGCACACGGCCCCGCCCTGGCGCGACATCGACATCCAGCTCGACCCGGTCGACGGCGAACTGCGCTCCGCGGTCCGGCTGCTCGGCAGCGCGATGGAGCAGATCTCCCACGCCGGCACGCCCGAGCAGAAGGCACGCGCCGTCGAGCTCTACAACGACCTGCGGCGCAAGCTCTACGCCATCCTCGCCGAGGAGTGACCTACCACCGGTCGTGCACGTGCGGCCGGATCAGCTCGTCGTACACCTCGGCGACAGCCTTGCCGTCCACGGGCTGCAGACCAGCGGCGTGTGAGTTGGCCCGTGCCTGCTCCACGTTGCGAGCACCGGGAATCACCACCGTGACGCCGGGCTGGTCCACGATCCACCTGAGCGCGAACTGCGCCATCGTGGCACCTTCGGGCACGTAGGGCCTCAGTCGCTCGACCGCCTCCAGCCCGACCTCGTACGGGACCCCGGAGAAGGTCTCGCCGACGTCGAACGCCTCACCGTTGCGGTTGTAGTTGCGGTGGTCGTCCGCGCCAAAAGTCGTTGCCGCTGTGTACTTCCCGGACAACATCCCGGACGCCAGCGGCACCCGCGCGATGATCGCGACACCCGCTTCAGCCGCCTTGGGGAGCACCTCTTCCAGAGGCTTGAGCCGGAACGCGTTCAGGATGATCTGCACGCTGGCCACGTGCGGCCTCTGGATCGCGGCGAGCGCCTCCTCGACCTTCTCCACCGACACGCCATAAGCAGCGATCCGTTGCTGCTCAACCATTTCGTCCAGAGTGTCGTACACCTCGTCCCGGCTGTAGACCGGCGTGGGCGGACAGTGCAGCTGCACGAGGTCCAGCGTGTCGACACCCAGATTGCGGCGGCTCCGGTCGTTCCACGCGAGGAAGTTCTCCCGGTCGTACCCCTCCGTGGTCTGCGCCGGCAGCCGCCGCCCCATCTTCGTGGCCACGAAGATGCCGTCGTCCTCGCGCTCCTTGAGGAAGCGGCCGACCAGCGACTCGCTGCGCCCGTCGCCGTACACGTCCGCGGTGTCGAAGAAGTCGACACCCGTGTCGGCGGCGGCGTGCAGCAGTGCGAGCGCCTCGGACTCGTCCACCTCGCCCCAGTCGGCGCCGAGCTGCCAGCAGCCCAGTCCCACGACGCCGACCTGGCGGTTCAACCTGCCTGCGATTCGCTTCTCCACGAACCAAAGCCTAGTCCGCATAAATGCACAGGTAGTTGGCGGGACGCCACGTTTCCAGGTGCCAAATGACCTGTTCGAGCACGCTCACCCCGAGCGGATCCTCGAACTCCCGCAGATCCGGCCACACCACCACGTGCCGGTTGCCGCGAGCATCCCCGATCCCGTTCCGCACGCTGTCCACCAGCGCGTCCCAGCTGCGCGACGAAACCAAGACCGGGTCCTGGGGCAACGTCGACCGCACCGCCGTGAAGAACGACTCCCGGTCCGGCGTCCCGTTCATCGACAGCTCGTACAACGGGTAGTGGCACCGCACAGCCTCGGCGCGCACGGCATCGAGATTCTCACCGAACCACAACCCCGACCGCAGCTTCACACGATCAACCCCGTGGGCTTGCGGCGAACGTGCAGCCGGTAGCCCACCGGGAAGCTCAGCCCGTCGACGGAGGCGATCGCGCGTTCGGCGACCTGAGCGGAGAACTCGATGCGCAGCACGGACTCCAGGTCCTCGCGGCGCTCAAAGCGCCACTCGGCGACCACGCGCGTGAGTGAAAACCCGTTGTCCGCGAAGAACTTCTCGACCGCAGCCGGGTCGTAGCGCGGCTCGTCGACGCACAGCCAGGGTCCGTACGGCGAGGCAGCGCCATCCAGGTCGATGATCGCCAACGCACCGCCCGGCCGCAGCACGCGATCAGCCTCGCGCAGACCCGGCTCACAGCCCGGACCGAAAAAGTAGGCGGTACGGGCGTGCACCAGATCGGCACAACCGTCGTCGAGCGGCAACCGTTGCGCGGGACCGGAAACGACACGCACATTGGACAGCGATGCAACACGGTTCCGCGCGCGCACGACCAGCGGCGGGTGCGGTTCGACGCCCACGACCGAGCGCGCGGACGAAGCGAACAGAGGCAGGTGGAAGCCGTCGCCGCAGCCGATGTCCACGACGTCGAGTCCGGCGAACGGACATTCCGACTGCAACGCGGACCAGAGCGCGCCGTGGACGTCCTGCGCGCGGTTCTCGACCTCGTAGACGTCAGGCCAATGCCAGATGTTCGGACTTGGCACGACGTCCACCGGGCGCACCGCGTTCAGCGCCGCCCGCACGAATCCCCTCACGGAGACACTGTAGGGCCTCGATTTGCCGGTGACCGTTCGAATTCGTCCAACTACGGCGTAGCGTGATCGCATCTCTCCCCAGCAGGAGGCGGCAGTGTCGATCGCGCCCAACACTCCCCAGCTCGCGCCGTTGCTCGGAGGAAGCCCGTGCTGGGTCGAGAGGACCGTGGACGACCTCAAGGGCTCCATCGAGTTCTACACAGGCCTCTTCGGCTGGCACTACGCCGACGACGCGGGCTACACCGTGGCGATGGTCGACGGCATCCCCGTCGCCGGACTGCCGCAGGGCGAGCCGGAACCGTGGCGGTTGTACCTGGTCACACCCCATGCTCGGGCGACCGCGGAGAAGGCCTTCCACCTCGGCGGATCGGTGCTGCGCAACCCCGAGGACGCCGCCGACCACACGCAGAGCACCGTGATCGCCGACCCGTCCGGGGCGGTCGTCGGGTTCCGGCACGTGCCACCGGACTGGCGGTTCGGCATGGGCGGGCACGGCTCCTACGCGTGGGCCGAGCTCAACACGCGTGACGGCGCGGCAGCCGACGAGTTCTTCGGTGAACTCTGCCACTACGACATCACGCAGATCGGCGACGGGCACCGGCTGGACTACGCGACGTGGTCCGTCGAAGGCACCGAGGTCATCGGCCGGCAGAAGATGGGGCGCGAGTTCCCGTACGGGGAGCAGTCGCACTGGATGGTGTACTTCAACGCCGCGCCCGAGATCGGCACCGACTCGGTGGCGTACCGGGTGCTGGAGCTCGGCGGCCGGGTGACCGTCGAGCCCTACGACACCCCGTACGGTCGCATCACCGTGGTCGAGGACCACGCGGGAGTGGCGTTCTCGGTGATCGACCAGTCCCGCGTGATCGAGGCCGAGCCGCGCATCGAGGCGGACGACCCGTACGACGACTAGCTGTACTGCCCAGCGAGGTTGCGAACGGTCCGACACGTGATCGGATGATCTTGGAATGAGGGCCTCCGGGTTCGGTGTGGATTGCGACATCTGCACCGGCTAGCCAGGAAGCCCTCGATCACTCACGCTAACGCACCACTGACCGAGCTGTGCCGCCTGCGCCTGGCCCGGTGTGTCGTCGAGGACGAATGGCCTGTTCGGCGGGCCGCTGAGCGGTTCAAGTGTCGGTCAGCACGGCGCAGCGGTGGGCCGGCCGCTACCGCGAGTTCGGTGCAGCGCGCGGCCAGGCCGTTCGGCGTCGATGCGGGCTTCGAGCTCGGCGAGTTCGTCGCGGTCTAGCTCACGCCGTCCGCCGACCCTGCGCACCAGCTCGCCGCGGATCCCCTGGCCGCGTCGAACGTGGCGAACGACGTCATCGCACGCACGAAGGTGTCCGCGGTCAGGTCGCCGACGAGCTGCGGATCCACGCACCGCCGCGCGAAGAACCGGGTGGTCGCGCCGACGTTGTCGGCGGTAGATCCGCTCGAACGCCGCCAGTGCCTCGTGATCTCTCACAACCACTAGTTGCGGCGTTGCGCGGAAAACGTCACTGGATGAACAGGTGCAGGAGCAGCCAGGACGCGACGGCGGACGGCAGCAGCGAGTCCATCCGGTCCATGATCCCGCCGTGACCGGGCAGCAGCGTGCCCATGTCCTTGATCCCGAGGTCGCGCTTGATCAGCGACTCGACCAGGTCGCCCGCCGTGGCCGTGACGACGAGCGCGGCACCGAACAGCACGCCGTGCCACCACTGGCCGTCGAGCAGCAGCGTCAGCGTGAGCGCCCCGCCGACCATGCCCGCGACGAGCGAACCGCCGAAGCCCTCCCAGGACTTCTTCGGGCTGATCGTGGGTGCCATCGGGTGCTTGCCGAGGAAGACACCGGCCGCGTAGCCGCCGACGTCCGACAGCACCACACCGATGAGGAACGCGAACGCGCGGCCCGCACCGTCTTTCTCGGGCACGACCAGCATCGCCGCGAACGCCGCCATCAGCGGCACGTAGGCGACGGTGAACACGGACGCGCTGAGATCGCGCAGATAGCCGTCCGAGCCGCCGCGGAACCGCCACGCCATGCACACCAGGACGGTGATCACGAAGGCGGTCGTGATGCCCGCGCGTTCATACGGCCAGGACAACCAGATGATCGCCTGGCCACCGATCAGCGCCGGCCACAGGGCGACGTTGATACCGCTCTTCTTGAGCTCGGACGCGAGCTCCCACGTCGCCACCGCCGCGGCTGCCGCGACGATGGCGATGAAGGTCTGCCGCACGGTCAGCAGCGACACGATGATCACGGCACCGAGCCCGACGCCGACCAGGATCGCCGACCTCAGGTCGCGTCCCGCCCGCGAAGGCTTCGACGCGGGCACGTCCGCGGGACTGCCTGCCACCTGTGCTCCCATCACGACCTCCGCCCGGCCAGGGCTCTCACGCCTGCGGCGCGATTCGGCCGGGCGAAACCATCAGGAACATCAGACTTCGAGAAGCTCGGCTTCCTTGTGCTTCACGAGCTCGTCGACCATCGCGGTGTACTTGTGGGTCAGCGCGTCGAGCTCCTTCTCGCCACGAGCGCCGTCGTCCTCGCCGACCTCGCCGTCCTTGACGAGCTTGTCGATCTCTTCCTTCGCCTTGCGGCGGACACCGCGGACGGAGACGCGCGCGTCCTCGCCCTTCTGCTTCGCGACCTTCACCATGTCCCGGCGGCGCTCCTCGGAGAGCTGCGGGATGACGATGCGGATGATGCTGCCGTCGTTGCTCGGGTTGACGCCCAGGTCGGAGTCCCGGATCGCCTTCTCGATGGCGTTGAGCTGGCCCGCGTCGTACGGCTTCACGACCGCCATGCGCGCCTCGGGAACCGTGATGCTGGCCATCTGGTTCAGCGGCGTCATCGAGCCGTAGTAGTCGATGTGAATGCGGTTGAACATCGAGGGAGTCGCACGACCGGTCCGGACGGAGGAGAGGTTCTCCTTCGCCACCGAAACCGCCTTTTCCATCTTCTCCTCGGCGTCGAGGAGGGTCTCGTCGATCACGACTGCTCCTTGCTCTGCGTGTGCTTCTTCCCGGTTCCTGATCAGATCCCAGCAGGTCTAGAACGCCGGGCGGCCACCGGGGGTGCTGACCAGGGTGCCGATCTTCTCACCACGCACCGCGCGCGCGATGTTCCCCTCGGTGAGGAGGTTGAAGACGAGGATCGGCATGTTGTTGTCCATGCAGAGGCTGAAGGCCGTGGCGTCGGCGACGTTGAGGCCGCGTTCCAGCACTTCGCGGTGGGTGATGTTGTCGAACATCAACGCGTCGGGGTCGGTCTTGGGGTCGGCGGTGTAGACGCCGTCGACGGCCTTGGCCATCAGGACGATCTCGCAGCCGATCTCCAACGCGCGCTGGGCGGCGGTCGTGTCGGTGGAGAAGTACGGCAGGCCCGCGCCACCACCGAAGATCACCACGCGTTCCTTCTCGAGGTGACGCATCGCGCGGCGGGGGATGTACGACTCGGCGACCTGCGTCATCTGGATCGAGGTCTGCACGCGGGTGTCGATGCCGTGCTCTCGTTCGAGGAAGTCCTGCAGGGCCAGGCAGTTCATGACCGTGCCGAGCATCCCCATGTAGTCGGCGCGCGAACGGTCCATGCCGCGTTGCTGGAGCTCGGAGCCGCGGAAGAAGTTGCCACCACCGATCACGACGGCCACCTGCACGCCGGACTCGTGGACGGCCGCGATCTGCCGGGCGACTGTCTGGACGACGTCGGGGTCAACGCCGACGCCACCACCGCCGAACATCTCGCCACCGAGCTTGAGCATCACCCGGTGGTAGCCGTGGCTACCTTCTTCGCTCACTGGTCCTTCTCCTCGCGGCATTGAGAGAGTCCGTCGGACACGCTAAGGGCGGGGTCGCTTGATGTCCGCAACCCCGCCCTCATGCGAATCAGCTCTGGCCGACCTCGAACCGAGCGAAACGGGTAACCGTCACGCCGGCCTCGTCCAGAAGAGCCTTGACCGTCTTCTTGCTGTCGGTCACGGAAGCCTGCTCGAGGAGCACGACGTCCTTGAAGAAGCCGTTGACGCGACCCTCGACGATCTTGGGGAGCGCGCCTTCCGGCTTGCCCTCCTCGCGAGCGGTCTCCTCGGCGATGCGACGCTCGTTGGCGACGAGCTCCTCGGGGACGTCCTCGCGGGTGACGTACTTCGGACGCATGGCGGCGATCTGCATCGCGGCACCCTTGGCGGCCTCGGCGTTGTCACCGGTGTACTCGACCAGCACGCCGACGGCCGGCGGCAGGTCAGCGGCACGCTTGTGCAGGTAGACCGAGACGGTGCCGTCGTAGTCGACGGCCTTCGCCAGCTCGAGCTTCTCGCCGATCTTGGCGGAGAACTCCTGGACCAGCGCGTCCACGGTCTTGCCGTCGACCTCGACGGCCTTGAGGGCGTCGACGTCGGCGACCTTGTTGGCCTTGGCGAGCGCGACGATGTCGTCGGCCAGCGCGATGAAGTCGGCGTTCTTGGCCACGAAGTCGGTCTCGCAGCGCAGCTCGACCATCGCGCCGTCCTTGACCGCGACGAGGCCGTTGGACGTGGTGCGCTCGGCGCGCTTGCCGACGTCCTTGGCGCCCTTGATGCGCAGGATCTCGACGGCCTTCTCGAAGTCGCCGTCAGCCTCGTCCAGCGCCTTCTTGCAGTCCATCATGCCGGCGGCGGTCAGCTCGCGGAGCTTCTTGACGTCCGCGGTGGTGTAGTTCGCCATCGTTTTCCTTCTGCGATGTACGCGCTTAGGTCACGAGGTGCCCGCTTGTCGGCGGGCACCTCGTGGGGGAAATCAGGACTGGACGGGCTGCTCGGCCGGGGCTGCCTCGGCCGGGGCCTCAGTCGCGACGGCGGCGTTGGTGGTGAGGAGCTCCTGCTCCCACTCCGCCAGCGGCTCGTCGCTCGCGACCTCGGGCTTGTCCTGGCCGTCCGCGGCGTCGCGGCGGCCACCGGAGCGCTGCATGAGACCGGCGGCGGCGGCCTCGGCCACGACCTTGGTCAGCAGAGCCGCGGAACGGATCGCGTCGTCGTTACCCGGAATCGGGTAGTCGACCTCGTCCGGGTCGCAGTTGGTGTCGAGGATCGCGACGATCGGGATGTTCAGCTTGCGAGCCTCACCGACCGCGATGTGCTCCTTCTTGGTGTCCACGATCCACACGGCGCTGGGCACCTTGGACATGTCGCGGATACCGCCGAGCGTGCGCTCCAGCTTGTCCTTCTCGCGGTTCATCATCAGGATTTCCTTCTTGGTGAAACCCTGGAAACCGCCGGTCTGCTCCATCGACTCGAGCTCCTTGAGGCGCTGAAGCCTCTTGTGGACCGTCGAGAAGTTGGTGAGCATGCCGCCCAGCCAGCGCTGGTTCACGTAGGGCATGCCGACGCGGAGGGCCTCGTTGGCGATGGCCTCCTGCGCCTGCTTCTTGGTGCCGATGAACAGGATCGACCCGCCGTGCGCGACCGTCTCCTTGACGAACTCGAAAGCCCTGTCAATGTAGGTCAGCGTCTGCTGCAGGTCGATGATGTAGATGCCGTTGCGCTCGGTGAAGATGTAGCGCTTCATCTTCGGGTTCCAGCGCCTGGTCTGGTGCCCGAAGTGCACGCCGCTGTCGAGCAGCTGCTTCATGGTTACGACGGCCATGGCCGGTTCGCACCTCATCTGTAGGACGCTCGCGCGTCGTTCGGTTGCCGCTCCGAGCCGGTGGCTCGAAGCCCTGGTGCCCATGCCGCCGCCCGCACCCGCGGAGGATCTCTCCACCGTCAGGACCGTCGGACGTCGTGACTCGACCCGGCTGGGATCAGCTGGTCGGATCTGCGTTGGCACGCGAAGTCGTCCCGCGACAGACGGGACGCGCCCAAAAGTCTACTCCCCACCCCCGACAAACTTCGAATCGCCCCCTGCATCCCGCCGGGAGTTATCCACAACCGGCGAGTTGTCCACAGTTCCCCGATACCCGCTGGTCCCAGGGCACGATCTGCCAGACCGTTGACCCATGCCCCTCCTGCCCACCGCCCTGGTGCTCACGACCCTGCTGGCCCCCTCCCCCGCCCGCTTCTCCTGGCCGCTGCCTCCACCGCACCCGGTGGTGCGCGCGTTCCTGGCCCCGTTGTCCCCGTTCGGGCCTGGTCACCGAGGTGCCGACCTGGCCGCGGCCCTGGGCTCGCCGGTCCTGGCCGCAGGCGATGGCGTGGTGGTCTACGCGGGCGCCGTCGCGGCTCGGACGTTGGTGTCGCTGCAGCACGCCAACGGCCTCCGGACGACCTACGAACCGGTCACGCCGACGGTGGCGGCCGGTCGTCCGGTGCGGCGGGGCGACGTCATCGGGCACCTGCAAGAGGGCCACTGCCCCTCGCCGTGCCTGCACTGGGGCGTCCGCCGGGGCGACGAGTACCTCGACCCGCTGCGCCTGGTGATGTGGGGCCGCGTCCGCCTGCTGCCGTTGAACGCCACAGGCCCTCCTCGCGGCAGCTAGAACCTCCGCTGCAGGGTGGCGCGACCCCGCCCGCAGCGGTCCGAGAGGGGCGCTTTCCCGCCGCTCCCGTCGGCGGTTGATTGAGCGGCGCGTCCCCGTTGCGCGCCGCGAGCGCCCGTCAGGTTGCCGGGAGGCGGTTGTGTCCGCCGACGTCCGCCCGCCTCCCGGCGCCTCTCACGCCCCGCCCCGGCCCTTCCCCGTCCGGACTCCAACGCCCCGCTCCGGCCCCTCCCCGTCCGGACTCCAACGCGCAGCCCGGCCTGTCCACTCCGACCCCTCGGCGGTCTTTGCCTCGCCAGCACGTGCCGAAGGCTCAGCCGAGCCCGCAAGCACGATCACCGGCCGCCACCCGCACCCGTTGCCGCACGCCAGCAGCTCTTGCCTCCGCACGTGATCAGATGCCCAGCCGAGCCCGCAAGCACTCCACCAGCCGTCTTCCAGCGCCCCTGTCCCACCACACGCCCTCGCTCACCAATCGACCGTCAGCCAACGATGCCGCCCGCGCCGTTCCCCACCCGCACCGCTCGCCCAAGTGCGCGCGCTCGCCGCCGACCCGTGTCCCTCGCCGCACGCCAGCGGCTTGTGCCGGAACGCCTCGCCCTGCTGCTCAGCCAGCGAACCCCCGCCACACCCGTCTTCCTCCAACCGCGACCCGTGTCCCTCGTGGCACGCCAGCCGCCCTGACCTCGTCCGCACGTGCTGAACGCTCTGCCGAGGCTGCTGGTGTGCACTGGCTGTGATGCGCACACGGCGTGCTTGGAGCAGCTCCAAGACCCACCCGTTCGAGTGAATTAGCCCTGGCAAGGGGCGGAAAGAGGTGTGAAGACGTGGTGTGAGGCTCGTACGGCTTCTCAACGCGTCCGCGCGGGGGCGATCCCGACGTGCGGCGGCGTGACGGTGCGGCCGTGCGGCAGCCCGGCTGCTACGGCCGGGTTGCGGGTGCGAGAGGAGGCGCGGTCAGGCCTCGGACTGCTCGTTGAGCTTGGTGCGCAGGCGCAGGACAGCGCGGGTGTGCAGCTGGCAGACCCTGGACTCGGTCACGCCGAGGACCTTGCCGATCTCGGCGAGGGTCAGGTTCTCGAAGTAGTACAGGGTCACGACCACGCGGTCGCGCTCGGCCAGCTGGGCTATCGCGTCGGCCAGCTGACGGCGGCTGTCCTGGTCGACGAGGCTCGCCACCGGGTCTTCGGCGGCGTCGTCCGGCAGCGACTCCGCGAGGGAGGAGCCGCCCTTGTTCGGGGCGATCAGCTCGTCCAGGGCGACGACGCTGGTGAGCTGGAGCTGGCCGTACAGCTCGCGCAGCTCCGCCAGGCCGATCTTGAGCTCTGCGGCGAGCTCGCGGTCGGTGGGCGTGCGCTGCAGCTTGGCGCCGAGGCGTTCCAGGGCGCGCTCGACGTCGCGGGCCCGGCTGCGGACCGAGCGCGGCACCCAGTCCTGGGAGCGGAGGTCGTCGAGGATCGCGCCGCGGATGCGCTGCATGGCGTAGGTCTCGAACTTGAGGCCGCGTTCCGGCTCGAACTTCTCGATCGCGTCGACCAGGCCGAAGATGCCGGACTGGATCAGGTCGGCCACGTCCACGTGGGCGGGCAGGCCGGTGCCGACGCGGCCGGCGACGTACTTGACCAGCGGTGCGTAGTGCAGCACCAGGCGGTCGCGCTGGCCCTGGTCGTGCGACTCGCCGTAGCTGCGCCACAGCGCGACGATGCCGGCCTCGACGTCGTCACCGGACCGGGCGTCCGCGCGCGTCACGGCAGCGGTCGGAACGGCCGCGGGCGTGCCGTTGACATGCGTGTCCGCACCGGGCTCTGAAGTCTCCCCGGTGCTCGCCTCGGTGCGCGGCGCGCCGTTCTGACGGTGCCCGTTGCTCGCCTGCTTCGTAGCTGGTGCGGGCACGACGGGTTCAGGGGGCACGGTCGCCGTACGCGATCCTCCCCCTGCGGCGTCAGGAACGGGGGTGGGTTCGGTCATGGATCGCCTTCAGCCGTTCGACAGTGACGTGTGTGTAAAGCTGAGTCGTTGCGAGCGTAGCGTGACCAAGCAGTTCTTGGACGGTGCGCAGGTCCGCTCCTCCTTCCAGCAAATGGGTCGCAGCGGAGTGGCGCAACCCGTGCGGCCCGATGTCCGGCGCATCCGGTACCACGGCGACCACCTCGTGCACCAGAGTGCGAACGGCCCGCTGGTTCAGCCGGCCACCACGAGCGCCGAGGAACACCGCCGGTGGCGAATCCGGTGCCACCAGGGCGTTTCGGCCCTCGTCCAGCCACCGTCGCAGCGCTCGCTCGGCCGGCACGCCGAACGGCGTGCTGCGCTCGCGTCCACCTTTGCCCAGAACTCGAATCACCCTTAGGGAGTAGTCCACGTCGTCGAGATCAAGACCACAGAGTTCGGCCACGCGGATACCTGTGGCGTACAGCAACTCCACCACGGCCTGATCACGCAGCGCAACCGGATCGCCTTCGGAAGCGCCAGAGGATACGGCTGCCATGGCGTCCTTCGCCTGGTCCTCGCGCAACACGGACGGCAACGTCCGATGTGGTCGCGGCGCGGCGAGACGCGGCCCGGGATCCGCCGGCAAATGCCCGGCACGGTGCGCCCAGGCGGTGAACGTGCGCGCCGCGGCGGCACGTCGGGCGAGCGTGGTGCGGCTGGCACCGGCTGTGCGTTGTGCGGCAAGCCATGAGCGCAAGCTCGTCAGGTCGATGCGCTGGACATCGGCCTGTTCAGGGTTATTCCCCGCGACATGTCCAAGCAGCGCCACCGAATCGCCGATGTACGCGCGAACGGTGTGCGGCGACAGATCACGCTCCAAAGTCAGGTGCCGTTCGTACTGCCGCACCACGTCCGCGACGGATGCCGGCAGTTTTTCGCGCAGGCGAACGAGATCGACACGGCGTGTCCGACCATGCGGCGGCGGGGACATAGGCCAAGACGCTGCGCCAGTCGGGGCGTTTGGTCAAGTATCGCCACACCCTCGCGCCAGTTGAGAGCGCTCTCATGATCAGGAACACGATAACGTTTCAACTCCCTGTGACGACCAGGGGTTTGGTGGCACGAACAGATCACCTTTCGGAGTAGCGATGGTAGCCAGCACCACCGTCCGAACAGCCGACGAGCTAGCCCGCCGAGTCGTGCGGAAGATCGCTCCCGAGGAGCTGCCTTCCTTCGACATCGTCGCCGCTCCCTATCTGGAGTCCCCGGAGCAGGCCGAACGCAGGCTGCGCCGGGCCTACGACGACCCGCTGGGCTTCGGCCTGGGCGACATCGTCGCGATGGCGACGCCCGTGATCGCCCTCGTCTCGGGCAGCGTGATCACGGCGGTCTCCGACAGCGTGGGCAAGGCGGTGCAGGACGGCACCACCAACGCCGTGCGCAAGGCCTGGCGCAAAGTCCGCGGCAAGCCGGAAGAACCGCTGGAACTGCCGTCGACGGATCTCACCACGTCCCAGCTGGCCGAAGTGCGCCAGATCGCCCTGGACCGCGCTCTCGCGCTCGGCATGGAGCAGCCGAAGGCCGAGGCACTCGCTGACGCCGTCGTCGTCGCCCTCGTGCTGCGCGAGAACAACCGGGACACCGGTCACGAGTCCGGCGACGCCTCCAGATGACGGAAGCGAAGCCGCAGGTCAACCCCAGGGCGTTCCCGTCCGAGATGATCCTCCTGCTTCTCCTCCTCGCGGCGACGGTGCTGCTCAACGTCTTCTTCGTCGCGAACTGGTTGTCCGGCCTCGAAAGAGGTGGCGCCGGTGGCCTGCTGCAGAAACTGCAGATGCTGCTGGCGCCGGGCCTCGCGGTCTACGGCATCTACACGGCGGTCCGCGTCCGCCGTTCCGTCCCTCTCGCCGAATCGGGCCTCCGCGACGCCAGCAAGGCCGTCACGGACCTCGTCACACAGGTCAACCCTCCGCGCCAGGTGGACATCCGCCTCGGCAAACGCCTGGGCAGCCGCGCTTACGTCACCGGTGCGCCCCGCAAGCCGATCGTCGTGCTCGGCCCGGAACTCCTGGCGCTGCACTCGATGCCCGGCGAACGCAAGGCCGTGTTCGACGCCGTGGTGCGCCACGAGCTCGCACATGTGCACGCAGGCGACCTGTGGTGGTACCAGCTGGCCACCGTGCTGAGGTTCTCGAACCTCGGCACGGGTTTCTTCGCACTGCTGGTGCTGTGGCTGAACGTCCTGTTCGACCGCGGTGACGTCACCTCCTTCCTGGTGAGCACCTTTCGCCTGGTCGCACTGACCCTTCTCACGGAACTGATCGCGCGCGCCTTCCTGCGCGCCCGCGAACACTCGGCTGACCTGCACGCCGCCGAGTACGGCGTGGAAGGCCTTCTGGCCGCCGTCCAGGTTCACGAAACCGCGCAGACGCGTTCGGTCGTCCGAACCTGGTTGCGCCGCCACCCCGGCGCCGACGAACGCTCCCAGGCCCTGGCGAACCCGATGCGCCTGCTGGCTTCGCCGATCGGTCAGGCCTTCCTCGGCGCCGCCGCAGCGGGCGCCGCCTTCGTCACGTTGCAGGACCTCCTTCTCAGCGGCAGCACCGAGGACAAGGCGACCCCGGTCATCACCGGTGTCGTGATCGGCATTCCGCTGACGTTGTTCGCCGCCTTCGACCTGTGGCGCGGTGCCTGGCAGGAGGACCGCAACCGCTTGCGCCCGCTCCTGGCCGCTGCCGCGCTGCTGTCCGGCCTGGTGATCGGCAGCCACCTGCCGCTCTACACCCGGATCTTCGACCAGGCTCCGATCGGCATCCCGATCGCGCCGTCCGTCCTCCTTCCGCTGGCTCTTGGTTGCCTTGGCCTGTGCTGGTGGCTCGACGCGCTGAGCACCTCCTGGCGGCAGTCCGATCCAGGTGCTGCCCGAGTGCCTGCCTTCCTCCGGTTCGCGGTCCCGTCGGCCTGCCTGGCCGGCGGCTGGCTGTTCGCCGTCCTGTGGACGTGGTCGGCCCGCCTGCGCGGCGTCTACCTCGCCTGCCCAACGGAGGAGGCGAAGGCGGCGCCGATCTGCCAATCCGCCACACCGCAGTCCGACGTCGCCCTCAAGGTGGCCGCGGATTTCGGCTTCACGTTCTGGTCGATTCTCACCGTCCTGGTGGTCACGGCCACGCTCGCCGTCCCGCACTACCTCCGCACTCGGACGCTCCGGCCGGCAGCATTCGCCGTGGTGGCAATCCTGATCGCGTTGGCGGCGCTGTGGACAACGCGTCCGACCGCACCGCTGAACCGTGCACGCGCCGAGTTCCGCGTGGTCACGGACTCGGTCGCGGTGCACGCCGACGACTGCACCAAACCGTTGTCGGACAACGTGAGGTGCGCCGCCGACGGAAGCGAGAAGCTGACCCTGGCCCCAGCTTCTCTATCCACAGTGGACATATCGGACGCCACGGCCGAGGACACCACCACGGGTTACGCCATTCGCATCGAGTTCACCTCCGAAGGCCGGCAACGCTGGGAGGAGCTGACTCGGGCGAACGTCGGCAAACGCATCGCCTTCCTCGTCAACGACGAACTTCTCTCCGCGCCCGAGATCTCTCAGCCGCTGACCGGCGGCTCGGCGCAGCTTCCGGGCCCGTTCACGACCCTCGACCAGGCCAGGAAGATCGCGGACGCCATCCGCGGCACCTGATCACCTCACCTCCAGCTTCTGCCAGCCGCCGTCGAGCTGCCGCGCCAAACCGGCGAGCTCCAGCTCGGGCAACAGCGCCCGAACCCGGTCCAACGGCACGCCTGACTCCACCGACACGACCTCGTCACCGACCGCGCACCGCTTGCCCAGCGCCTCGTACACACGCATGGCTTCTCCTTGCGGCGCACCGAGTTCGCTCTCCTTCTCGGCGGGTTCGGTGGCGAGGTCGTCGCCGAAGCGCCCCACCGACTCGATGATCTCGGCCACCGAACTGACCGAATCGGCCTGCCGATCCCGCAGCAACTCGTGACACCCGACCGAGCTGGCCGACGTCACCGGCCCGGGCACCACCATCAAGGGCCGCCCCAACGCTTTCGTGATGGCAGCCGTGTTCTTGGCTCCACTGCGCCGTCCCGCCTCCACGACCACGGTGCCGCCACCGAGCGCGGCGATGAGCCGGTTGCGCGTGAGAAACCGATGCCGCGCGGGTGTGACCCCAGGCGGGTACTCGCTGACGATCAGCCCTTCCCGCGCGATCCTTCCGAGCAACCCCTGATGCCCAGCGGGATAAGCGAAGTCCACGCCGCACGCCAGCACCGCGACCGTCAGCCCACCGGCCGCGAGCACACCCCGGTGAGCCGCGCCGTCAATCCCGTACGCGGCACCGGA
Source organism: Lentzea sp. NPDC006480 (assembly GCF_040611995.1). Taxonomy (NCBI): domain Bacteria; kingdom Bacillati; phylum Actinomycetota; class Actinomycetes; order Pseudonocardiales; family Pseudonocardiaceae; genus Lentzea; species Lentzea sp. NPDC006480. Next base: position 1,440 of record NZ_JBEXPJ010000063.1, on the reverse strand, counting down.
CACGACAGTCACGCCGGCCTGGGCCAACCCGTACGCGAACTCACCGGCCACGTGCTCGCCATACCCGCTGGCCGCCCGCGACCCGACGATCGCCACAGCCTTCTCCGCAGCCTCCGCAAGGTCGTGCGGCCCGCGCACCCACAACGCCAGCGGCTCACCCCCACTCCGCTGCCCGGACACATTTCCCAGCGCCACGAACGGCCACCGCGGCCACTCGTCGTCCTCGGGAATCAGCAAGCGCCCACCACGCTTGCCGATGAGCTCAAGGTCCTCGTGCACGCGCTCTTCGGTGCGCCGAGCCGAGGTCTGGCTCGCAACGGACGGCGAAACTTCGCCGGCCCGCACCATCTCCGCGGCTTCGACCGGCCCGACCTCGGCGACCAGTGCCGCGAGCGCCGCCGGATAGGGCTCGGCCACGCGGGAGAGGTAGGCCCTGGCCAGGCGAACAGCATCCGTCGGAGACGCGGCCGCAGGTGGCGTGGTCCGGGATTTGGTCGACGGCTCCGCAGAGGACGCAACTGGTGGCTCGACCGGCGGCTCCGTGGGCGGCGCTGCCGGAGAGGCTGTCGGCCGCGTAGTTGTTGGCGCCATTCGTGGCTGAGTCGATTGCTGGGTCGACGACGCAACTATCGGCACCGTTGGTGGCATGGTCGGCTGCTCTGTCGGAGACCCGGCCGTTGATGCTGTCGGTGGTGATGCGGTCCGGGGTCCGGTCGACTGCTCCGTCGAGGGCGCAACTGGTGGCTCCGCTGGTCGCGCCATTGGTGGCTGAGTCGACAGCTGGGTCGATGAAGTAGCTGGCGGCACAGTTGGTGGCATGGTCGGCGGCTCTGTCTCAGAAGCGGCCGTTAGTGCTGCGGGTGATGGCGCGGTCCGGGATGTGGCCGACGGCTCCGTAGAGGGCGCAGCCGGTGGCTCCGTCCGTGGCTCGGCCGGTGGCTTTGTCGGCCGCTCGGCCAGTTCCGCCGGCGACGTGGTTGGTGGCGCCGCCATTGGTGGCTGGGTCGCCAGCTCGGCCGGAGACGCAGCTAGCGGCACCGTTGGTGGCTGGGTCGACAGCTCGGCCGGAGACGCAGTTGGTGGCGTGGTTGGAGGTTGGGCTGGCGGCTCGGTTGGCGGAGCACTCACCGGAACCACCACCAGGGGAGCCATCGGCGCCAGGGGCCGGGGAACCACGGGCTGGGTGGGCTGGCACCGGAGGAACGTCGTCGGACTGTGCAGGGCAGTCGGAGCAGCGCGGGCACAGCGGATGCCGGTGTGGACACGGCTTGGGCGACAAGTGTGGTCATGGTCTGTGCTCCTGTTCGAGATTCGGGGCGGGGTGGGCGGGCCGCTCGCCGGGGATTGGTGCTGGACCCGTCCGGTGCACGCCTGCTCGCGGCGGAGACCGGCCCGGTGCTCGGTGCCGGCGGACCAGGACTGGTGCATCAGCAGCAAGCC